>JAGPLX010000033.1 GCA_018053185.1 Syntrophobacteraceae bacterium | reverse complement strand
TCAGGGCTGCATTGGCATCCCGTTCCAGCTCTTCCAGGCGCAGCCGCACCAACTCGTTGAACAGGGTCTCCTTGTTGGAAAAGTGACGGTACAGGGTCCCTTTTCCCACGCCGGCGCGTTCTGCGATTTCATCCACCGTGGCCACATGAAAGCCCTTGTGAGAGAAGATCTCCAGGGCGGCTTCCAGGATCTTGTCCTTGGTGGACGGCTTTGGAGCAATGCGTGTTTCATCTTCGTGATCAGCGCGGAGGATCATTCCTTCGAGCAGAGTGCAGTAGAATTCCTCTGGAGAGATCTCTGCTTTTTGGGCAAGTTGCTGAAAGCCCAGAATGATCGGTAAGATGGAGGAAGGTAGGGGAAGGTTTTCGTGTTTGAGCAACCGGCTGATCTCGTGGAAGCTGGAGACAAGGTCTCTCAGGAGATCTTTTCGAGGCCGCTGAAGGCAGATGTGCTCTTCCAGAAGGCACCTGACGGCTTCTGGATCATTTGTTCCCTGAGCGACCATTTTCAAGACGATTCGTCCCAGGTGTTGCATGATCCCTCTTGTCTTCCTTTCCGAGCTCTTCCCGGTTCCTCAAGTGACGGACTGGTCCGTCATAAACCACAGGGAAGAAACAATGTCAAGGAAGATCTCTCAACCCGAGTCCCTCACCCTCCTCTACAGCTCCGGATCGTAGATGCGCCCCGGCATGCCCCGACTCAGCCGGTACACCCGATGAATGGCCTCTTCCGTTCCCCGCGTCAGACGGTACCGTGCCAGGTCCTCCAAAGGAACAAACGCACAATGGAGCGCGTCCGAGGCGGCTCGGGGTTCTCCCCCCGTCCATCGACACAGGAAATCCAGGAGGACGTAATGATACTCGATCCTTTGGGTCTCATCCAAGATCACCCGGTCCAGAGCCACGGCAAGGTCCTCCACTTCCACCTCCAGGCCCGACTCCTCCCGGACTTCTCTTTGTACCGCATCCCGAAGGTTCTCTCCCAATTCCACCAGACCTCCCGGGATGCTCCACTCCCCATAGGACGGCTCCCGGCCTCTCTGGACCAGCAGCACCCGATTCCCTTGAAAGATTATGGCCCCCACTCCCACCATGGGACGATCCGGATATCGTCGATTCATTTCACTTCCCCTGGACTTTCCACCTATGGCTTGCATCGCCGACATGGGCGATAGCCCTGTTCAAACGCCTCCCACCGGGAAGAAAATCCCAGTCGGTTTCGAACTCCAATCTTCTGCCCAAAACGGCACCCGGGGATGTGCAGCACAAAGGTGTTGCGGTTCCCAAGGTATTCCCTTGCGGGAGTGCCGCCACATTTCCCCCATAACCCACGGCGAGCCCGAATGGCTTCCCGTTGGATCGCCAGGAATTCGTCCTGGCGAGCAAACCCTTCCTTTGTCCGTCGTACATAGGCATAGCCTCCCCGGAGCAGTTCCGCGTTGACACATCTTCCATCCGCCAGATGGACATAGGCTAGAATGCGATCGTGAACGTCCCGGCGCTCCCGGTCATAATGGAGAAAAACTTTTTTGGACAGGACCAGTTTCGAATTGAACCTTGTGGCTTCCTCGCCCATGCAGTCGGCCGGCTCGGTGTCGTGAGCCACTTCAGGCGCGTCGATTCCCAGGTAGCGAATTCTCTCCCGGGTTACCAGAAGAATCGTGTCGCCATCGAAGACGGCCTTCACCACTCCCGAAGAGGGCGGACTTTTGGCCGCCAGCAACGGGGAACAACTCAAAAGGAGACAGATCAGGAATGGAAACACCCATCCACGTTTCCCCGGAAATTTTGTCCGGATCCTCTTCGAGACACCACCGACCATTTTCCTTTCCTTCCCACCCCGGGTCATACCCGGTGACAAGGCATGCCTTCGCTTCCCCCTCCACGTTCAGGAGCTTTGTCCATTTCGTCTCTTCGAAGCTTTGCCCGCGAGAAGTGGATGCCAAACTTTGCCGCACTGAACTAGGCCGGAATGGTCTCTTCCGTCGAAAGGGGGGCAGGATCAAAACCTCGCATCGCCTTGCCGATTTGGTGCAAAGCCTGCCGAATGCGATGTTCGTTTTCCACCAATGCCAGTCGCAGGTAGCCTTCCCCCTCTTCTCCAAAGCCAATCCCGGGAGCGACAGCCACATTGGCTTCCTCCATCAGCTTGACAGCAAAGGCCATGGAACCCATTCGAGCATGGGGCTCAGGGATTCGGGCCCAGACAAACATCCCCGCCCGGGGCTCTTCCACCGGCCATCCCCTGCGCCGCAAACCATCGCAGAGGATGTTGCGGCGCCGTTCATAGATCTTAGCCTGCTTTTGCACCTCAGGTTCGCAGTCTCGTAGAGCAACGATCCCGGCTATTTGGATCGCCGAAAAAATTCCATAATCATAGTACCCCTTGATCTTGGCCAGCCCCTGGATGATCTCGCGGTTTCCCACGCAGTAGCCGATTCTCCACCCCGCCATGTTGTAGGACTTGGAAAAAGAACCGAACTCCACCCCGACTTCCCGGGCCTCCGGTACTTCCAGGAAACTGGGAGCCACATAGCCGTCAAAAGTGATTTTTGCGTAGGCAAAATCATGCACCACCATGAACCGGTACCGTTTGGCGAGTTTCACGATTTCCTGGAAGAGCTCCCTTGTAGCTACCACCGAGGTTGGATTGTGCGGATAGTTGAGCATGAGAACCTTGGGGGTGGGGGAAATAGCCCGGCACATGGCAGCAATCCGGCTGAGGAAAACCTCTTCATCCGCCAAAGGTACACGAATAACGTTGCCTCCCGCGATGATGGCCGCATAGATGTGGATGGGGAAGGCGGGAGTGGGAACCACCACGGTGTCTCCCGGGCCAATGAGGGCCAGGCACAGGTGGGAGATACCTTCTTTGGATCCGATGGTACAAATGATTTCTGCGTCGCTATCCAGAGAAACTCCATAGTCCCTCTCATAGAACCTGGCAATCTCTCTTCTCAGATTTCGAAGCCCCATCGCCACAGGATAGCGGTGGCTCTTGGGGTCTTGGACTACTTCACAGAGCTTCTGGGTCACGGCCTCGGGAGCCGGGTCTATGGGGTTGCCCATCCCGAGGTCGATGACATCATCGCCACGCCACCTCTTCTCCATCCTCATCTTGTTGATCATCCCAAAAAGATAAGGGGGCAGCAGATCCATCCGGGGAGCAAAACGTACGATGGAATTCGTTGTCATGAAGGTCTCCTATATCGTTGATGCGTTGTTCCTTCCTGGCTCATTCCCAAAAAAAAGAGCCCCGGGCTTGGATGGCCCGGGGCGACAAAAACGCCATGAGCCGATCCTCTCAGCCCATGGCGTCGGTGGTTCCAGAGTGTTCTGATCTCCTCACACGCCGACCGGCACCCAGGCTGACCTGAATGCGGCGGCCGCCGCGAGCAATACAACGGGGATCATCATGGTTCTTTTCCTCTCTATCTTGGATCTTGACTCGACATGTAACGAATTCCCCAGGAAATGTCAACGAGCGATTCTTGCAAGCTCCTGTAAGAACAGGATGAACCGGCTCGATGAATGCTGCGGCACTGGAAAAAGAGCTTGACGATCATTGAGGGGATGCTATGTTTTTTGTGGATCGTCCCATAGCAGCTAAGAACCCTGAGACAACGATCCTCCATTTCGCGGGTTCCGTTGGATGCTTTTCTAAGCCCGCAGACACCTGCCTTTTGTGACCAATACGGTGACAGAGTGAGGAAAGGATGTTGTTTGGTTGCAGGTTCCTGCAGGGGGGTCGTTTTCCTCGGAACGGTCCATCGAGGAACAGGGGATCGAGGAGTGCTTCCTGCCCCGGGGAACAAGGAAGCGTGGGCAGTTCGCCAGGAACAAAATCCAGCTGGTCCTTTGGGACTGCCTAAGTTTGAAAGCAGTCGGTTGGTTTGAGGTGTACGAATGGTACCTGTTTCCAAAAGGCTTTCGGCATGTTGGCTTCTGCTTCTTTGGTTCAATGCGATCCAGGTTCCCGGTGCCCGTGCCCAGGGCTCCCCTCAGGATACTTCTGCAGAACAGCCTGAAGCCCAGCTCGTCCTGGTTCAATCGGCCATGTGTGAGAAGGTGGAGAACCTTGTTCCCATTCGACCGGCCATTGCGTTTTCCGTGTCGATAGGACAGGTATATTGCTTCTCTTCTTTCGATCCTGTCC
The DNA here is from genome assembly GCA_018053185.1 of Syntrophobacteraceae bacterium. Taxonomy (GTDB): domain Bacteria; phylum Desulfobacterota; class Syntrophobacteria; order Syntrophobacterales; family Syntrophobacteraceae; genus JAGPLX01. The sequence goes on along the minus strand of JAGPLX010000033.1, from coordinate 19,961 downwards.
CTCAACCCACTTTCATCTACCATCGATGGTATCATCGTGACGAATTGAGCACCCAGACCCGTCTGCGTTTATATCCTCCCAAGTGGTCCACCTACAGCGTCATTCAACTGCGCGAAACGGATAAGGGTGCCTGGCGGGTGGAAATCACGGATCAGGACGGCCGGGTATTTGGTGTGCTGCGTTTCAGCATCACTGACTGAGTGAAGGCAGCTTCGAGGAAATGACCAAGTTTCTGTCCTTTGTGTCCACGGTACGGTGGCAAGACCTCGTCGACATTGTGATCAACAGCTACATCCTGTTTCGGGTGTACGTGCTGTTCCGGGGGACCAATGCTTTTCGAGTGCTGGTCGGAATCACCTCTTTGTGGATCCTTCAGGAGCTGGCTGCATCCATTGGGCTCATCATCACCAGCTGGGCCGTTCGCGGCATCACCGCTGCCGCCGCCATCATCATCATCGTTGTGTTTCGCAACGAAATTCGTTCAGTGTTGCTAGTCCAGAATCTCAAGGCCTTCCTCTGGGGCTCCCCCCGCAGGGAACAGCATACGCCGGTGGACATCATCACAGACAGCGTTTACCAGCTGGGGAAGAACCGGATTGGAGCCCTGATCGTCTTTCCTGGAAAAGAAGACCTCACCGAATTCATCCACGGCGGGATTCCCTGGCACGGAATCGTATCACGGGAAATGCTCTTCACCATTTTCTGGCCCAAGAGCCCGGTACACGACGGAGCCATCATCATTCAGGGGGACCGGGTCTCGGAGGTGGGCGTCCTTCTCCCTCTTTCCCAGAGGCAGGATCTACCCAGTTACTATGGAACACGTCATAGAGCGGCTGCCGGCCTGGCCGAGCGGACGGACGCCTTCGTCGTGGCCGTCTCCGAGGAACGGGGCCGAGTGACTGTAGCCAAGGGCCAGTCCATCAAACCCGTGGCCCAACCCGAGGAGTTCTCTCATCTCCTGAAAAAACATCTGAACCTTCTGAGCCAGGCTCCGGGGCGCGAACAGCAACGAGAAAAAGCAAAGCTCATTCTAGCAGGCATCGTATCGCTGCTGGTAATGACGGGCATCTGGTTCGGTTTCACGCGGAGTCAGGATACGGTCATTGCCCTCAATGTCCCCATCGAGTATGTGAATCGCCCTGCTGCCCTCGAAATTCTGGAGTGCTCCGTAGACGAGGTCCGGCTTCAGCTCTACGGCTCCAGCGCTCTCATCAAATCCCTTCGCGCCGGCCAGGTCCAGGTCAAGATTGACCTCGGCAAAGCCACGGAAGGGCGCAACGTGTACCCCATCACGCAGGATAACATCCTCCTCCCCCCCGGTATCTTTTTGAACAAGGTTCAACCCACGTCGATCGAAGTGACCCTGGATGTACCTGTCACTAGGGAATTGCCGGTTCAGGTGGACTGGACGGGAAAGCTTCCGGAGCACTTGATCCTGGTGTCGGCAGCTGTCGTTCCCGAAAATCTGAAGGTGATCGGTGGCAAGAAGATCCTTGAGAAGACGAGCACTATTTATACGGCTCCCGTGCGCCTGGATCACCTGACGAAGAGCGGAACCATCGCCGCCCCCATTGCGCTGACTCCTCCTTCCCTGAAGCTGGCTTCAGGGTCTCCGGATCGGGTCACCATCCACTTTCGCATCGAGGAACGGCCGAAATCCGATAGAAAATGAAAAGCCGACGTGAACAATCCCGTCGACTTGGTCCCCCATACTTCCCGTACCGGCTCCTTTCCCCTGCGTCGGAAGGATCGAATATGCCCCCTTTCGGGTGAACCCCATCCCTTCCACCGCAAGGGAGAGGATGTTGAATCGCACTGTATTGTACCAGGGTTGTCAGCCGTCGATTGCCGGAGAGTCTCCGTTTTTCAAGGATGAAATGATTCGGTTGGCCCTCTCTTCCATCTCAGGCATTATTTCCACGATGGCCCCCAGGTACGCCAGGATTTTTCTGGTCTGATGCTTGTGGGGAATGGCCAACTCGGGATGGTCGAGGAATCGTATCGTCTCATCCAGTGTTCCGAGCTTGTCCACGCTGAAATCGACATAGGCAAGGCGAGGCCAATCCCGACGGATTTCCTCGGGCAAATGACCTAACTTTTCGGCAAGAGTGTCGTCCATTCCCATCCAAGCCGCCTGCCGTAAACGCTCCAGGATATCGAGAATCTCATCCCGCTCTGTTTCCCAGGCATCCGTTTCCGAGAGCAACCTCATCCATTTGGGGCGGATCTTGTGTTCCAGCCATGCCAGCCCCACTGCGGGCATGGGAGCCAGATGCGCCAGCTCCATCTGTTCTCGGATGATGGCCCGACTCAGGCGAACCAGCTCCTGCGTTCCGTTTAGACTCGGCAAGCGCGATTCCGCCAACCGACTCAATCGCTCCAAGAGAGCCTTGCGGGTTTCGGAGTCGGGAAATGCCTTCTTAAGTTGCTCCTCCCACTGTTCACGCAGGTAACCGAACTCCGTATTGATGGCTGAGGAGATGAATCCCAGCTTGATGAGAGTATTCCTCAGTTCGTGGGCCAGCACATTGCAGCTCTCGAGGCGCTGGCGGGTGAGGTGCTTCTGTGCCTCGGCAAGGTTTTCCCGGATGTGCAGGGACAGCAATTCCGTACCCAGGGTGCGGGATAACTTCTTGATGAGCTTGGTGGATGGGTCTCCACGCCGGATGGTGTTGGGTTTGAAATGAATCTTGACGACGGCGGCCACCACGTACTCGGAATCCTGCCAAATAGGCCGTCCTTCAAAATCTACCGGATACTCGAGATCGACAGAATCGTCACCGAACAGGTAGCGTTTGGGAACCAAAACCGGTTCCATGTGGTGAAAATCTTCGATCTCCCCATTGAGCTGTTTACGGACACTCCGGATATCCTCATAAGGGTCGTCGGCAGTCCAACTCTTCTGACGCTCGACGCACCACCCCATGGCTTCCAGCACATGGCCGGGACGGTCCCGATATTCCAGCCAGCTCTTGCCGGGGGCGTTGTAATCCGAAACCTCGGGCAATCCCCACTCGATCTGGTCGGAATCTTCCCGACGAATTCCCGAGGTGATCCGGATCGCTTGAAGTCTCGGCATTTTCCCAATACGGTAAATCGTGCCCTTGGTGGCATTCCCAAGGCAGAAAAGAATAGTCTCGATCATATCCTTGCAAGTCTTTTCAAGGATATCATTACTGATGATTATCGGCATTAGCCCCTCTTCTGTAGTATGGCCGGGCAACGGATCATTAGAAGGGGATATATAGCTCTGAAAAGCAACCGGGGTCAATAAGGAATTGTCCACGGACCTCCTTCTCGCCCAAAACAATACGGGGCGGGAGAATTCGGCATGGAGACAGGCACGCCTTAAGGCAATGACGGTCTAGCATCGTCCGTACAGGCGAGTCATAGTGGAGAGTCTTTGGACCAGGTCGGGGGAAAGCCAGCGGGGGTCCATCCTCCATTCCCAGTTCCCGTGGGTGACGGCGGGCAGGTTCATGCGTGCCCTTTCGTCCAAAGCGAGAAGATCCTGCATGGGAAACACGGACATCCGGGCAACGGACATCATCCCGAGGCGCACCAACTCGTCGGCAACCTCTTCCTCCCCCACAACCCGGCCGAGATAAGAGAAAAGAGCTTCCTTTTCCCCGGGACCGGCTTCTTCGCGAAACCATCCTTTCACCGTGTTGTTATCATGGGTTCCGGTGTACACGACGCTATCCCGGGTATGGCTGTGGGGAGCATAGGGATTGTCTGCTACATCGCCACCGAAGGCAAAGAGGAGAATCTTCATGCCGGGAAAACCGTAGGTTCTCATGACCTCGCGCACTTCGGCGGTGATCACGCCCAGGTCCTCGGCGATGATAGGCAGGGATGCAAATCTTCGAGAAAACTGATCAAATAACTTTCTGGTCGGCACCTTCACCCACCTGCCGCCGATGGCTGTTTTCTCAGTACCCGGAACCTCCCAGTAGGCTACAAAACCTCGGAAGTGGTCCAGTCGAAGGATGTCGAAAAGGATGAGGTTGTGTTCGAGGCGATCCACCCACCAGCGGAATTCCGTTTTCTCCATCTCGTCCCAGCAATAGACGGGATTTCCCCACAGCTGTCCTGTTTCGCTAAAGTAATCGGGAGGAACTCCCGCCACATACCTGGGCTTTCTCCCCTCATCCAGTTTGAAGAAGCGTGGATTGGCCCACACATCCGCACTGTCGTGACTGACGTAGATGGGCATGTCCCCAATGATCTGGATACACCTCCGATTGCAGTAGTCTTTGAGAGCAAACCATTGCCTGAAAAACAGGTATTGAGCATACTTGTGTTCCAGAACGGCCGGATGGAGATCGAGTTTCTTCCCGGCCAGGGCCGTTTCCTGACGGTCCCGGATTTCTTGAGGCCAGTCCCCCCAGGGAGCGTAGTCATAGTCTCTTTTGACGGCCATGAATGTGGCGTAGTCCTCAAGCCAGTGGCTGTTGCGGCGGCAGAATTCCTGGAAGACGGCATCCTGGGCCAGGTGATCCTTGTGTCGATGGAAGGCTGTTCGGAGCAATCGATCTTTGGTTTCCGCCACCCGAGGGTAGTCCACTCGATGGTTCCCTCGAAAAGGCAAATTCCCCAAATCGGACGCATCCAAAACGCCGTCCCTAACCAAATCCTCCGGACTAATCAGGAGGGGGTTGCCCGCAAAGGCCGACGGACTGGAATAAGGAGAATTGCCGTAGATCTCCAAAGTCGGGTTCAGGGGCAGAACCTGCCACAGACATTGACGAGCCTCGAACAAAAAGTCGGCGAACTTTCGGGCTTCGGGACCCAAGTCCCCAATCCCCCAGGGTGAAGGAAGTGAGGTAATGTGAAGAAGGACACCGCTCCGCCTGTTATTCATCTGCTGACCTCATACCGCCATGGACCGGTTCACTGCCGACCTCCCCCATTCTACTCGCCGCTGCTTCTCAGGAAGAGCACCCCTAGAGGAGGCACCGTAAGGAAGAGGGAATGGGGTTTCCCGTGGGAGGCGACATTTGCGGCCTGCACACCGCCCGAGTTTCCCAAGCCGCTCCCTCCATAGAACTCGGCGTCGCTGTTGAGGACCTCCTCCCAGTATCCACCCCTGGGCACCCCCAGACAATAGTTTTCCCTGGGAACCGGCGTAAAATTGGCTACAACCAGAACCATCCGCTTCGAATGTTCCCCCTTCCTCAAAAAGGCAATCAGGCTGGAATCGGCATCATGAAAGTCAATCCACTCGAATCCCGAGCTGCTGAAATCCTCCTCGAAAAGAGCCCCCTCGCTCCGGTGGAACCGGTTGAGATCCCGAACCCACCATTGAATCCCCTGATGCGGTGAGTAGTCCAACAAGCCCCAGTCGAGGCTCTTTTCATGATACCATTCGTCCCATTGACCGAACTCTCCCCCCATGAACAGGAGCTTCTTTCCGGGATGACCATACATGTACCCAAACAAAAGGCGCAGATTTGCGAATTTTTGCCAGTCGTCTCCGGGCATCTTGCGAAGGAGCGACCCCTTACCATACACGACCTCATCGTGGGACAAGGGAAGGATGAAATTCTCGTAAAACGCATACCAGATACTGAAGGTCAGTTGATTCTGGTGGTATTTACGGTAAATGGGGTCTTTGGAGAAATACTCGAGGGTGTCGTGCATCCATCCCATGTTCCACTTCATTCCAAACCCGAGCCCCCCCAGGTAGGTCGGTCTCGATACCATGGGCCACGCCGTCGATTCTTCCGCAATGGTCTGAACATCAGGATGGGTTTCGTAGACTGCCTGATTGAATCTCTGGAGGAAATAGATGGCATCCAGGTTTTCTCTTCCGCCATAAGAATTGGGGATCCATTCCCCCTCTTTCCTTCCGTAGTCCAGGTATAGCATGGATGCCACGGCATCCACCCGAAGACCGTCTGCATGATAGCGATCCAGCCAGTAAAGGGCGCTGCTGATGAGAAAAGAACGCACTTCGTATCGTCCGTGGTTGAAGATATAGCTGTTCCATTCCGGGTGGAAACCCTTTTGAGGGTCCGCATGTTCATACAGGCAGGTCCCGTCGAAGTAGACCAGGCCGTGTTCGTCACCGGGAAAATGGGACGGCACCCAATCCAGAATGACACCGATGCCGTTTTGATGAAGCTGGTCGATGAGGGCCATGAAATCCTGGGGGGTGCCGTACCGGGAAGTGGGGGCAAAATACCCCACCGTCTGATAGCCCCATGATCCGTAAAAGGGATGTTCCATGACGGGTAGAAATTCCACGTGGGTGAAACCCATCTCCTGGACGTAGTTCACAAGGTGGTAGGCCATCTCCCGGTAGGTAAGATGCCGGTGGCCTTCTTCCGGAACTCGACGCCAGGAACCGATATGCACTTCGTAGATGGAATAGGGGGCCTTCAATCCGTTGGCTTCCCGGCGACGAGTCATCCATTCCGAGTCTTCCCACCTGTATCCGAGGTCCCATACGATGGAAGCCGTTTTGGGCGGAGTCTCCCAATAGAAGGCAAAAGGGTCCCCCTTCTCCACCCGATATCCGTTGTTCTTGGATAGGATATGGTATTTGTAGAGCTCCCCCTGCCCCAATCCAGGGATGAACCCTTCCCAGACACCCGATTCATCCCCCCGTACTCCCAGAGGATGGGATTCGGGATCCCAATGGTTGAAATCTCCGATAACAGAGACCTTTTCCGCGTTGGGGGCCCAGACAGCAAAGTGGACACCGGGAACCCCATCCACTTCCACGAGGTGAGACCCCAGTTTCTCGTGGAGCTGGAAGTGATTTCCCTGTTTAAACAAGTAGATGTCATGGTCCGTCAGCAGACTGCCCCGGTACCGTATCTCCCGAGTGTTCATGATACCTTTCCTCTCTCCCGGTGTGTTTCCGCCGTTGATTGTCCCGGCCTCCCTTCCTCCCGCCAAATCACATCCCGCAGATTTCCTCCGAGAGATGGTCCGGCCGAGAAGATCCCGGCTCCTTGATCTTACCCAGCCAACGCCCCAGAATATTACTTGCTGAATCACCGGTCAGCAAATGGGGAGGTGTTCCATAATGGATATTTTCAACTATCGACGATCGACCGACCAGTTTGGGGTGGGTCACCAGGACGTAAAGGAGGATTGCCGGGGTAAACTCTCTCAGCCCATACATGCACAAGACCGAACATTTCTTCCCGCTGAGAAAGACATTGAGTTCCGCCTCGTATTCGATCAGACGCTCCGATCCTCGCACTCCCCCGAGGATCCAGCCCATATCCGTGATGAGGAATAGATTCGAGAAACCTTGCAGGAGTGCCTCATTGATTCGTCTTTCCAGAAATTCGAAGATCCTCTGTGGATCGAAAGATCCCGTGGACAGAAAGAAACGTTCCACCGTCTCGAAGCACAGTTGCCCGTTGAAAAGGTACGGATCGATGTCCCACCCCGTCCCTCTCAGGTAGTCCACAAGGCGTCCTTGTCCAGGGCCGTGCCGGATGCAAAGGACCTGACTCCCCGCCAGGAGAGCTGTGGTGAGAACCGGGGCGATGCAGGAACACAGGTCCATCGTGCTGTCGTAGAGGAGACACAGGTGATCCTGTGCGAGGTTCAGACTATCTTGGTCACGCAGAGTGTACATAGCTCTCCTCTCCATATTCCCTGCCTGATTCCGATGTGCGCACTATTCGGTCGTCTCTTCATGGGACAACCATTTCTTTCCCAAGGGGAAGATCCCCATACTATGAAGTTCTGTCCCCAGCCTACCAGGAGAAGTGCCCCCATGCTCTTCCCTGTGGACTACTCATTTCAGGTATCCGGGAATGGAACGGAGTTCTTTCCAAGACTCTTCCGCCGCCACTTCGGAGAAACCTGGGACCCACCCACACTATTCCCTTGTGGGATATCGTTCTCCACCGGCATAAAGAGAGGGAAGTCATCGGAAATCCCTCATCCACGCCAATAACGCTTTCAAGGGTTTTCACAGTGTGATCCGGCACACGGGAACCCTAAACGGTTTCATCGTCAGGCGCCATTCCTGAGCATAGGTTTGCCGGCGGCTCGGGGAAATTCGCTCAGGAAACCGCTGGATTCACAGAATAGGAGTCTGCCCTTGGTGTCTGTCGTCGAGATCGAGAAATTCCTCAGAGCAGGTGTAGAAGCATCGCTGGATTTTTGGAATTGATGGGTCAGCCAGACCCTCTCGTACCTCCGTTCCTTCCACGATTAAGTCAGACACTGATCGGAGGCACCTGTGGTGCTATTGACATGACAGCCGGACTCCCATATTGCCGGTCAATATACTCCACTATTGGGCTTATGTTAAGAGAATCTTTCACTCGCTGAAAACGAAACGTGTACGGTACGTCAGGAAGACTAAAACCGCCCCCGAAAGAGTCTACCTGTGGGAGTGATCGTTGATGGTCTGGCGGAAGCTCTGCGATTACCAATGATTATGGATGCGGATGTCATCCGGATTACCCTCCGGACCCTTCGGATCTCTGTCACAGCCACGCTTGTCAGAATCCTCATGGGCATTTCGGCATTCCCATAGGGACCGTTTTGGCTTTCACCCATTTCCGAGGGCGAAGTTTTGTGGTCGGTGTGGTCAATTTCGGAGTGGAGCTTCCCCTGTGATCGTAGGGCTGGTCACCTGGCTGCTTCTCGCCCGTTACGACCTTTGGAAGCTTTGTGCTCTACACTCCCACGACCATCGTCATCGCTCAGGCAGTGATCGCATCCCCCGTTGTCGCCGGATTCAGCCCGGCCACCCTTCAGTCGGTCAACCCCGAACTCCGGCTGCAGATTCTTTCCCCGGGGGCCAACCGGCTCCGGTATTTTCTGCTGCTCTCATTTCTGATTACTGCGGCACTCAGCTATCTTCAGCTTGAGTGAGATGGCTCTCGCCACCGTCTATCTCACGCACGATTCAGGGTTGGATCAGACGAATTGACATTCCCTTCCGGCTGTGCTACCGAAGCTCAGCTACATGCGCGAGATGCGGTGGAATTCAATCTTTCAGTGAGGGCGACTAGCTCAGTGGATAGAGCGTTGGTCTCCGGAACCAAAGGTCTCGGGTTCGATCCCCGAGTCGCCCTCCAATCGAATTCAAGGATCTCCTACAGCTTCGCAGAAGAGTGTGACCATTCTAACGACCGCTGCCTCCGCATTCTTCCGGAGGAGGTCCAGGGATGGGAACGCCTGGGTTTCCCCCTGAAGCCCCGGTCCACGGAATGACGATCGGAGCCTATCGGACGCTTTCTTGGGCAGGCAGGGCCACACTGAAGGGTCTATCGCCCTTTTCCATTCCTTTTTAAACTTTTTCTATCACTTCACATGTTTTGCAAAAGTTCGGATATAAACAGAAAAAGGGCTGAAGATCTTCTCTTAAGCCCTTGATTTTCCTATGGTAGCGGGGGGAGGATTTGAACCTCCGACCTTCGGGTTATGAGCCCGACGAGCTACCTGGCTGCTCCACCCCGCGTCATGAATGCTCGTACCTTATTCACATTGCCTTCCTTTGTCAAGGAAGGATCTCTCGCTTTCGGAAAACTGTACTCTTGTAACCTCCCTCGGCGGACACGCCCACAGAATCTCAAAATTCGGAGGAGTGGAGGGAACGCCTTGTGCCGGCCACGTGGTGAGGGAAGATTCGCGGGCACCCCTCGAATCCATGGGTATGCATCCGAACCCGGCAGGCTTCCGGTCGTGGTTCCGACCCGAGGGGTTTTGTCTCACGCATCTTCTTACGCCGCAGGAATCGACACCGCCGGTTGTTCCTTTGTCGATCCGGTAAACCTTTGGTGCGGCTACCCTAAAGGGAACCTTTGGACGAGGGGACTCCGGAACGCCTGGGGTCCAGGCCTGTGGCCCGGTCCAAGGCTTTACCCCAGGCCTTGAACACCGCCTCCAGGATGTGATGAGTGTTGGTCCCGCAAGGAACGGTGATATGCAGGGTCACTCCCCCGTGCTGGCAAAAGGCTCGAAAGAACTCCGGAACCAGCTCTGTTTCAAATTCCCCCACTCGATCCGCAAGATCCGGCACCCCATACACCAGATAGGGCCGGTTGGAGAGATCCAGCACGACCTCCGCCCGGGCTTCATCCATGGGCACAACGGCGCTGCCGTACCGACGAATTCCCGTCCGGTCCCCCAATGCCCTCGAAAGGGCCTGGCCAAGGCAAATGCCCAAGTCTTCCACCGTGTGGTGGGCATCCACTTCCAAATCACCCCTGGCGCGGAGTTGCAAATCAAAAAACCCGTGCACGGCAAAAAGCGTCAGCATATGGTCCAAAAAGGGGACTCCTGATTGCACATCCACCATCCCTTGTCCATCCAGGGAAAATTCCGTCTCGATTCTTGTTTCCCTGGTTTCACGCTTGATGACGCCTTTGCGCTCGTTGGTCATTTGTCACCAGTCCTCTTGTGTATCGGGACCAGGAAAAGGTCCCTTTGAAAGCGGGCAATTGCCATTGGTCAGGCCATGGGCTCGAAACGATCTCCGACAGTCCATCCCTTCTTCATCGCCAACTCGAGGGCAGGGAGTTTCCCTTCGGTGGGGGACCGCATTTTCGTCACCAGGATATTCCCCAAGCTGACCGCTATTTGGATTCCTTCCCTGGCGATGCGGGTGATGGTTCCGGCGGGGAGAGGAGCGATTTCCGATATCAATTTGGCGCCGAAAAACCGGATCTTTTCCCCCTTCATGTAAGAATATGCTCCCGGCTGGGGATCGCACCCCCGAATCCAATTGAAAATCTCCTGTCCGGATCGGTTCCAGTCGATCCTGGCCACGCGATCATCGCAGGGGGGCTCATAGGTCGCTTCTTCCTCCTTCTGGGGGATCCGGGGAGCACGCCCTTCCCTGATCCAATCCACTGAATCGAGAATGGCCTGAATCCCCATGGGAAACAGGTGGTTGAAGTAGAGGGATCCGGTAGTGTCCTCGGGGTGGATCTCCACTTTCCTTTGAAGAAGGATGGGACCTGTGTCGATTCCTCCGTCGGGCCAGAATATGGTGAGACCCGTTTGGGTGTCCCCCATCATGATCGCCCAGTTGATGGCGCTTGCCCCACGATGTCTGGGTAGAAGCGACGGATGGTAGCAAATGGCCCCCAGCGTCGCGGCATCGAAGTATTTTGCAGGAATGATGACCGTGACAAAAGCAAGAATCGTCAGGTCGGGTTTCAAACTCCTGTAGAGTTCGAACACTCCGTCGTCCTTATAGGTCGTCGGCTGGATCACCCGGATATCCCTGGATGCAGCCAGGAGCTTTAGAGGATCCGGTGCGGAGCCGGGCTTGTCGGGAGGCACAAAGACCCCGGCCACCTTTTCTCCCTTCTCCAATAATGCCTCCAGAGTCTTCTCTCCGAAGGCCGCCTGGCCGATGACCACAATTCGCATCTTCCCCTCCTCCTTCTTTCAGGGTTGCGACCCGGCATCCCCGGTCGCCCCCTCGGATTCCGATGTATTCTCGTCTCCGGTGGTCAGGGCGTGATCCTCCTCCCTTCCCGGATCGGAAGTCAACACCTCCCGATACCAGAGCGGCCGGCGGCTGGTTTCCTCCCTACGGAGCTCACACGGGTCTTTGGCACAAATGGGACATGCCGAGTCGATGCAAGGTTCCGCATGGATCAGCGTTTCCGCGTCCCTGCCCAGATGATGCCCGAGGGCTTCCTCGATCTCCGTCGCTTCTTTGTGAGCCTGATCGAGGGTGAGGTCCCGCGGAAGAATCAGGTGGAAGTCCACATGGATTCTATTGCCGGATCGCCATGCCCTTAGACGGTGGATATCGATCCAGGTCTCTTTTCGATGTTTTGAAATAAGAAAAGAGATTTTTTCAAGCAATTCGGGGTCCGAGGCGTCCATAAGGCCGGCAAAAGATTCCCGAATCAGCTTGACTCCAATGTAGAGGATATTGAAAGCCACTAAACAGGCGATGGCTCCGTCCATCCAGTACCACCCCGAGAACTGAACCGCCGCCAATCCGAGGAGCACGCCCAGGGAGGTATAGACATCCGTTAAGACATGCTTGCCCTCCGCCATGAGGGTCAGGGAACGGGATTTAGTGCCTACACGGAGCAACCCGAGTCCCAGCAGCAGGTTCACCACGGTGGCACCCAGCAGAATCCACAATCCCCCAGCCAGATCCGGCAGCTCGTGAGGCTGCCGGATCTGGTTCCAGCCCGCATGCACGATGCCGAAGGCGGCGAACACGATGAGGGCCCCTTCGAATCCCGCAGAGAAGTACTCGATCTTTCCGTGCCCGTAAGGATGGCTTTTGTCCGGCGGCTTGTCGGCCAGCAAGATGGAGCCCAGGGCAAAGCCGCTCGCCACAACATTGATGATGGACTCCAGGGCGTCGGACAAAATGGCGGAGGAGTTCGTCAGCCAATAGGCGTAGAACTTCGCGGCCATGAGCCCTGTTCCCACGAGAAGGGACAGGCTGACGGCAACCACTCGGTGACGTTGATCGTTTCTTTTCATTATCCACCGCCAGGCAATGGACCCTGTGGAATCACCCCTGTATTCTAGGGGAACCTGGTCGGGTCCACAAGGGGAAGCTCCTCTGCAAAGTGTGAAACTCCAAGGGATGTTTCCGCCCCCACACGCCGCCCTCAGGACATCGGCGGGCTTTGGAACGCCCAAGCCACTCATTGGAAAAGAGAGGCGGTCCGGTTATAGTCTTTTCTTGTGGAAACCGTAACTTCTTCCCCTTGCGGGCGAAAGTCCGCAGCGGAGACGATCTCAAAGTCCCGGATCCGGAAACCAGGCGGGGAATTCGCGTTCCCGAAGGCATTTTCCGCGATGGAACGGATCGGGGGACCGGAAGAATCCCATGAAATCCTTTGCACTCAAAGCAGATTGGGAACCCACGGGTGACCAGCCCCAAGCCATCGAGAAACTGACCGAAGGGGTCCTTGGCGGCATCAGGGAACAGACCCTCCTGGGTGTGACCGGTTCCGGCAAGACCTTCACCATGGCTCACGTCATCGCCCGCGTGCGGAAGCCCACCCTGGTCATCGCTCCGAACAAGACCCTGGCAGCTCAGCTCTACGGGGAATTCAAAGCCTTCTTTCCCGAGAACGCCGTCGAGTATTTTGTCTCGTATTACGACTATTACCAGCCCGAAGCCTACGTTCCCCAGACGGACACCTACATCGCCAAGGACTCTTCTATCAACGAGACCATCGACAAGATGCGCCATTCGGCCACCCGCTCCCTGCTGGACCGGCGGGATGTGATCATCGTTGCCAGCGTTTCCTGCATCTATGGGTTGGGCTCCCCTGAATCCTACCGGCAGATGCTTCTCCCGTTGCACACCAACATGCAAATCTCTAGGGAACAGGTCCTCCACAAGCTCGTGGAAATACAATACACCCGAAACGATCAGGACTTTCACCGCGGGGTCTTCAGGGTTCGTGGGGATGTTCTCGAGGTGTTCCCCTCATACGAGGAGGACCGGGCCATCCGGATCGAGTTCTTCGGTGACGAGGTGGATACCATCAAGGAAGTGGACCCCCTCACCGGCAGGACCCTCCGCCATCTCGATAAGGTCACCATCTACCCGGGAACCCACTATGTGACCAGCCGGGACAACCTCGATCGGGCCATTCGATCCATCAAGAGCGAACTGTCCGAGGTCCTGGACTCCTTCCGCCGGGAAGGAAAGCTGCTGGAAGCTCAACGAATCGAGGAGCGCACCCGGCTGGACCTCGAGATGCTGGTCGAGCTGGGGTACTGCAACGGCATCGAGAACTACTCGCGTCACCTGGACGGGCGAATGGCGGGTGAGCCACCGGCCACCCTCATCGACTACTTCCCGGACGACTGGCTCCTGTTCATCGATGAGAGCCATATTACCATTCCTCAACTTCGGGGCATGTATCGAGGAGACCGGTCCAGGAAGGAAACCCTGGTTCGGTACGGTTTCCGGCTGCCTTCGGCCCTGGACAACCGCCCCCTGTGCTTCGAGGAATTCGAGGGCAAGATCCGTCAAGTGATTTATGCTTCCGCCACTCCCGGCCCCTATGAACTGTCCAGGACCCCCAATCAGGTTGTGGAACAGATCATCCGGCCAACGGGACTCATCGATCCGCGAATCGAGCTGCGCCCCGCCGACTACCAGGTGGACAACCTGGTGGGAGAAATTCACAAACAGGTTGCCTCGGGCCACAGGGTGCTGGTGACCACCCTCACCAAGCGGATGGCTGAGGACCTCACCGACTATCTCGCTGAATTAAACATTCGTGTCCGCTACATGCATTCGGACATCGACACCCTAGAGCGCATCGAGCTCGTGCGGGAGCTTCGCCTCGGCGAATACGACGTCCTCGTGGGGATCAACCTTCTGCGGGAAGGACTTGATATCCCGGAAGTCTCCCTCGTGGCCGTCCTCGATGCGGACAATGAGGGGTTCCTCCGATCGGAACGGTCTCTCATCCAGACAGCGGGACGGGCAGCCCGAAACGAATGGGGCAGCGTCATTCTCTATGCCAACCAGGTCACGGAATCCATTCGGCGGGCCATGGAAGAAACCGACCGCCGTCGAGCCATCCAGATGGCCTACAATCGGGATCACGGCATCATCCCGCGGTCGGTGCGGCGAGAGATTCCGGACATCCTTGCCGACTACCGGGTGAGGGAACCGATCCACTCCGCCGAGTACGCGGAAGAACCTCAAGCCTTGTATGGTGATGGATCGAGTGCATTTCTGGACGGGAAGATTCGAACCCTCGAGAAAGCCATGAAAGAGGCTGCGGCAAAACTGGAATTCGAAAAAGCGGCCGCCCTCCGGGACGAAATCCGGCAATTGAGGCAACGGCTGCTGCTGTGAGGGTGCCTTTGCACCTTCTTCAGCAAATCAGCGGTCCGTAATGGGCTTCATAGCGATCACGGAAAATCTCCCAGTCCAGGCGGTGTTCCTGGGTCCCATAACATTCCACCACGAATGCGGCAGCCACGGTTCCCATCTGGCAGCAAGTTTGCCAGTCCAGGCCCAGGCTGTACCCCTTCAATACCCCCGCGCGAAAGGCGTCCCCCGCGCCCGTGGGATCAAGAACATCGGAAATGGGCAAGGCGGGAATGAGGACCTGATCTCCCCCCATATCGAGCACCGCCCCCTCGGGACCACGGGTGGTGATGACGACGCGACAGCGTTTGCGAAGAGTATCCAGGTTCCAACCCGTCATCTGGAGAAAGAGGGACAGTTCATAGTCGTTCGAGATGAAGCAGAGGGCGTTTTGCACCGCTTCCCGGAGCTCCTCTCCCTCCCAGATGTTGAGGCTCTGGCCGGGGTCGAAAAAGAACGGCACCTGGTTTTCCCGAGCTTTTTCGGCGAACGCCATCATGTCTTTCTTGTTGCCCGGAGCAATGAAGACAAGGGCGTTTCCCCTCCCGGAGTTCAGGGAGGGGATATCGGCCTCATAGGCCATGGCGCCGGGATTGAACGCGGTGATCTGATTGTCGTCCAGGTCCGTGGTGATGTAGGCGCCTGCCGTGAGGACACCCGGAATCTTCTTGATCCAGCGGGTCGGTACCCCGTTCTGGGCGAGCCATTGTGTGTAGCGGTCGAAATCATCGCCGCAGGTGGCCACGATAAATGGCGTCTCCCTCAAGAGAGCGAGGGTGTAAGCGATGTTTCCGGCAGTACCGCCGAATTTTTCCACCAGCCCGTTGATGTTGAAACATACGTTGAGCACATGGATCTTATGAGGTAGAATGTGATCCGCAAAATGGCCCGGAAAGTCCATGATGCGGTCGTACGCCAGTGATCCGGAAATGAATAGTTCCATGAGCTCTGTTCTCCATGTTCGTGGGGACCTTATGCTAGTCCGTGTCGTGCCAAGCTTGTCCGCAGGGCGCCATGGGATTTGGGCACTCCACCCCTTTTGTCCCGGCTTTTCTCCCGTCTCATACGGGGGCCTCCCGGCTGCCAAACCGGGCCGTTTACATGGTTTCCTATACTAGAAATTCCATACGGAACAAAGCCAAAAAAGGATGAAAAGAACCATGAAAGCTCGACCTGTGAGACTCTTCCTTTATAGTCTCGGGGCATTTCTGGCGGTGCAGTTGACGACACACATCCAGGAAGTCCGGGGAGGCTCCTTGAGAATCACCATGCAGGACGGGACTTCCGTCGAGGTTCCCTACTACTGGGAAGAAGGTGGAGAAATCAAGTTCGAGATTGCCGGGGGAACCGTCGGCATTCCCCGAGGTCAGGTCGCCTCCGTGCAAGAGATCCTCTCCGCCCGAGAATTCGACCCCGAAGTACTGTTGCAACCCCCCGTCGACACGGCCGGTGTGAATGAACGACAGGTGCTCCAGCAACTCCTGGAATCCAAGCTTCCTTCCACGGAAGAGGGGAAAAGAATCGATACCGAGGAAGGAGCCCAATTGCTGCGCCACGCTGGAGTGGTCAAGGAGAATCGTCCCGCCGGTGAGCGCATTTATGGTCCGAGCATCAACCTCGAGGGGGATTTCATCGAGATGGTGAAGACCGAGGGTGGAGAGTTGGTCATGGAAATGCGCAAGGTCATCAGCAGCCGTGGAGAACTGAGAAGCCGGCAGCTGATGCTGGTACTCTATGATGGAGAAGGCAACGTGCTCCAACGGAAGCCCTGTCGGCTCCAGCCGCTCGAACTGGATGTTCAGACCAGACAGAAACTAGACCTGCGCGGAAAACTGTACCTCCTGACGGCCACCCTCAAACCCGACCAAAGAATCAAGCGATACGAGATCATGGCGGCCCAGCGCTAGTGCTCTTTCGTGCGCTCCTGTCGAGTGCACGGAAGAGCGCAAGGCGGGCGGAACCCCAGCAAGGCCCGCCCCATGAATCGATGGGAAGAACGGAGTTCACATTCCCGCCCCGCTGCCTGTCCCGGAGAAAGTTAACGGACAGAAACCGGGAAGTGGCGGGAATCCACGATGTCGGAGGAGCCCGATGAGAACCGAAGGTTCAACAAAACCCGAATGTGCTCTATGTCCCTTCGACTGGGCCGACCGAGCCTGCCGCCACGAAGGGGGGAAATCCCCCAAGAACTGCCCGGGGAAACTCCACCCGGACACGGTGCGGGACTCCATCCAAGAGGTGCAGTCCCCCCGAATTCTCGAATTTGCGGCCCAAGCTTCTATTCAGGAAGCGGAAGGATACGGAGACCGGGATAAAGGATACGCATTCGTTCGTCCCATCAAACCCCGAATCGAGGAAGTCATGGAGTTTGCCTCAAGGATGCGATACCGGCGGCTGGCCTTGATTTTCTGCATTGGGCTGCGCAGGGAAGCCGGCGTGGTGCACCGAATTCTGGCCGGGCGCGGCTTTGATGTCCTTTCCGTCGCCTGTAAGGTGGGCGGGGTCCCGAAGGAAGTATTGGGACTGGATGAGAGCCGGAAGGTCGCTCCCGGATCTTACGAATCCATGTGCAATCCCATTCTCCAGGCCATGATCGCCAATCGCTACGGGTCCGATTTCAACGTGCTCCTGGGTTTGTGTGTGGGGCATGACTCCATGTTTTTTCGATACGCTGAAGCTCCCACGACGGTCCTGGCCGTCAAAGATCGCCTCCTGGGCCACAATCCCCTGGCTGCCGTCTACCAGTACGAAGGCTATTACCGCTACTTGAAAAAACAGCCTTAATACAGCACATTTCACCATTCACATGTCAAGGGTACAGCAGCAATTCCCACACCCATGGAAAGAGGCTTTGGACGAGGGGGGGCAACGGATTGCCTGATGTCGGGCTATGCCGTGTTTTCCCTCAAGCCCCGAGCCTTCTTGCCTTCGACCGGAGAAGGGGCGCCGAAAACCACTGTTTCACGTCCATCTCCGGCATAGAACAAGCCCCCTGTGACACTCGGATTCTCACACGGCTCGATCCCGCCAAGCGGGATGCCTTGCGGCCGGCCTTCACGGAACTCTTCCGCAGAGTTCTACAAGGCGGCGTTGAGATTTTTGCGCGTCCAGCAGGAAACCGCATTTAAGCGGTCAAATAGCTCCTCCGACAAGGCACGCTCTTATTGTGGGGGATCGCTCGTCGGACTCCTTCAATATCACGACAGCAAAAGGGCTCAGACCTCCATACCGCTCCTCAGAATAGGGTGATCATTTTACCGTCCATCGACCTGCATGCTCCAATGAGGAAATCCAGGGACGGGAAAGTTTGGATTTCCCCTTGATGCCTGTTTCAACGGACTGGCGATCGGAACATATCGGACACCCTCTTGTGCAGGGCTGTACTCAGCGCTTGGAGTTTGGATCAGCACAGATTCACTCTTTTATTGGATGTAACGATTCATCAGTACAGGCTGGACAAAGCATCAGCTTTTCGTTCCCTTTGCGGCGGAGCGGGAGGATAAAATCCGCCGGTCCGGTTCCGCAGAAGGAGTAAAATACTTTTGCTTGAACCTGAGCGCAACATTTACAAGGCTTATGAGTACGGGCACTTCCACGAGAGGGCCGATGACGGCGGCAAAGGCTTGGCCGGAATTCACACCAAAAACAGCAACGGCAACTGCAATGGCAAGTTCGAAATTGTTAGATGCCGCAGTGAAGCTCAGGGTCACCGACTGCCCGTAGGTGGCTCCAATCTTCCTGGATATGTAAAAGGAGACCAGGAACATGAGCACGAAGTAGATGCAAAGGGGTATTGCGATTCGGATGACATCCAGGGGGAGTTGTACGATGTATTCGCCCTTGAGTGAGAACATCACAAGAATGGTGAAAAGGAGTGCTACGAGTGTAATCGGGCTGATCCTAGGGATATACTTCTTTTCGTACCACTCACGCCCTCTGATTTTGAGACCCACGAAACGAGAAATTATGCCCGCAAGGAAGGGAATGCCAAGGTAGATGAAAACGCTTTCCGCGATTTGGCCCATGGAGATATCGACCACCACTCCTGTCATGCCGATCCACCTTGGAAGAACGGTAATGAAGATGTAAGCATAGACGGAGAAGAAGAGCACCTGGAAGAGGGAATTGAAAGCCACGAGTCCGGCGCAGTACTCCGTGTCCCCTCCGGCCAGATCGTTCCAGACGATCACCATGGCGATACATCGGGCAAGGCCTATCAGGATGAGCCCCACCATGTACTCATGGTGCCCGGATAGGAAGGTGATCGCCAGAAGAAACATAAGGATGGGACCGACAATCCAATTCTGTACAAGAGATAGAACGAGTACCTTGAAATTTCTAAACACCCGGCCTAGCTCCTCGTATCTTACCTTGGCCAGGGGTGGGTACATCATCAGGATCAGGCCGATTGCGATGGGAATATTGGTGGTCCCAACCTGGAAGGCGTTGATGACATTCTTGATGTCGGGATATACATATCCTCCCCCCACACCCACAACCATAGCCAGGAAGATCCAGAGAGTCAGATAACGGTCCAGAAAAGAAAGCTGTTTGGAAATAGACTGTACCATATAAAAGTCTCCTACATGCTTTCAGGCTCTTCTGCAATCAGCTCGCACGATCCCATCCACAACAACAATGGGGAGATTGCTGAGCTCATCGTCTCATGGATGCCGAAAAGCCGACCGAGACAAGTGAGAGCATGGTGCAGACCAGCATGATTCATCTCATGCTTCGTCGCTTGGCGTCGTCATGAGGGAATTCCAAAACAGGGTCTTACACCTGCTTGGGTGCAACTTCGCCCAACCATTTGACAACCTCGGGCACTTTGGGCACTCGCCCGCTTACCACAACGCGGTCATTGATCTTAACGGCAGGAGGCATCAATATCCCAGCTTTCATCAGTTCTCTAAGGTCGCTCACCACCTCAACTTGTCCTTCCACGTCCGCCCTGGATGCCGGGGTAAATCCGCCTTCCCGGAATTTCTTTACAACCTCTGAGAGCAGGCATCGAGGGCGGACGTGGAAGGACATTGGGCATGAGCTCGGGAAAAAGAGCGGGATTTCCTCCTCCGCGGCAGGTCAATGCATGAGTCGCTGGACCTGTGTGGGAAATCGTCGATAGATTTCGTGGGCCATCGTCACAAGCCAG
>JAGPLX010000091.1 GCA_018053185.1 Syntrophobacteraceae bacterium | reverse complement strand
ATTGAGCTGCGAAATCAACCGCTTCAGGACGCCGACGCTGTTAATCGAAGCGGAAGGCAACACGGAGCATGGCGCTAATCGCGAGTCATGGGAAGGTCCTGCGCAGTCGAAGACCCTGAGCATGTGTAGAAACTCTTTGCACGGAAACCGGGAGATCCCGGAGGTACCCGCCCGAGATGGTGAGGCGGGTCGGCCGGAGAAGGCGCAATGCCGCACGTCCGGCATGAACGCCTCTGGGAAGTCGGACGGTTGCGTAGTACCTGAGAAGCTGTCGAACAAAGGCGTACTGCCCGCGGAGACAGTGGAGGAAAGGCAACCGACTGAGAGGAACACCTTGCAGGCGGCCACGCCCCGGACGCAGAGCCGGACAGGTGTGTCGATCGAGCTCCAAGGTGTGCGAGAAGCGGCGGGCAGAAAGCCGCGTGTGCGATTTAGTCGGATCTTGCACATGTATCCTGATGCTCACTTTCACGCTATTCACTCGAAGTAGGAGCCGTATGAGGTACTTCCTCACGTACGGATCTGTGCGGGGGGTGCCGGGTAACCGGCATTCCTACCGCGACCCCCCGTCCAACCCTCCTCTTCTGTCAAAATCCCCGGAATCCGGCTAAAAATTTCCTCGATTCAAGCCTTGATTACCTGATTTTTTGATCCTTCCGACCCCTTCACCCCCTCGGGCATCCTCAGGAAAAGATTCAACGGGAATTGCTGCATATACTGTACAGCCTCATCGTCGCGGTTCTCGCGTATGGCTATTGGCATCTTCTGTTCTGACGAAGCCGTAGACGGAGTTAATTGTACGGGCCCAGAAGACGAACATCCGAAGAAGGTTGCAGCCACATCAATAGCTGCTGTGAATCTGAGTGCCTCAACCAACATGCTTACAACTCTCCGATTGTATGGTTTTTTGACTGGCATCATAATGCACCCTCGACTGTTCATGATCGGATAGCCGAAATCTGTCTTCAGCTCCAAGCCCTCTTGGAACCGTGTATGAGACTTTCGCCCCGCTCGGCTCAAACATCTCTAAAGGCAAACTTTGGGGGACGGCCCGGCTGTGTCACTTCCGTTTTGCACCGAACTTGACGTAAAGTTCCCGGCCCGACATCGTCGGAAGCAGCTTGCTTTCTTTACTGTGTTTGCGCCAAGCAAAGTAGCCGGCATCTTCAGGCATATAAGGCGCTGTGCTTACTGGAGGAGATCCTGGACCTGCAAAGGACGACCGTTCCAGAGGATCTCCCCTGCATTGTAGCTTGCCGTCACCTGGTAACTTCCCTCTTGTTTCACCAGGAAGTTCCGTGCTGCCAGGGCATTTAGCCGGCCATCGATCCTGGTGGAGACAAGATCGTGGATTTCTTGCTCATCGAGGTCTTCCATACCCTCCTCCTGGATCTCCGCAAGGATCGCATCCTCCAGGAAGGCGGCCGCCACGCGGCGCACGAGGAGTTCGGCCGCCAGGATTTCCGCCTGTGCGCTGACTCCATTCACGAGTGCCGGCAGGTAGAGGTAAGGTGCGGAGACTGATTTGGCCCCGTCATAGGCGATTTTGGCCCTTGCCGTGAAATTCCCGTCGGAGGTCCGGATATCTAATTGTCTGAGTTCGATCTCGGGTGATTTTTTGAGCAGGCTGGGCAGGATCTCCAGGTACCGCGCAAGGGTTTTCTCCTGAGCCGGTTCGAGGGGGCCCGGAGCCGGTTGTGTCTCCCGTTCATCGAGATTCCTCGCCATCTTGGCCAGGGATGCCGCGTCCAGGTTCCGGACCTCCAGATCAAACACGCCGGAACGGGCCTGAATTTCGTCGAAATGCACCTCGTCCGACCGCACATTAAGGCGAAAGTTCACCAGGTCGCCCGACGCCTTGGCGGATGTGGTGATGCTGAGTCCTCCCAGCTGAAAGAAACTGGATCCCGCGGCAGATCGTTCCGCAAACTCCAGGGCTCCGAGACTGAAAGAAGCCTCCCCCAGCGACAGGCCCTGGATACCTTCCTCGGAGTTGAAAAACGATTGAACTTCCTGGATCTTCAGGCCCAGATCCTTCCCGAGGATTTCCAGGGCGGGAATGCTCAGAGACCCGGAGAGCCTCTTGAATTCTCTCGTAAAGTTGAGTTGAAAGGACAAACCCTTCCAGTCCAGGGTCAGGGGATCTTCTCCGCCCAGGGTTCGTCGAAACGCAGGAATGACGAAACGCTCGAGCCCCTTGCCGTCGAGGAAGATGAGGGTAGTGTCCCGGGTGGCTTCAAGCTCGGGGATTTGGGCATACAATTCGGCGAGCTGATCTCGAGTTTCGGGGGAGAAAACCACTCGGGTTTCGATGATCGCTGCGAGGGGTTTGAATTGCCGCACCCCTTCCACGGATTTGTGGAAGGGGAAAGGACCATGAGTGATGTCGTGAGCGAGAGTGATCCGAAAGGACGCATTTTCCGCAGCAGTCCCCGGCGAAGGCTGGATTACCAGGACCGTTCGGGCCCTGGAATCCAGGAAGCCGCGGCTGTAGCTCTCGTTCTCGAAGCGAAGGTTCTGGATATTGGAAGCCTGGCGCAGGAGGGCGTAATACCGCTCTTCCGTTTTGACTCCGTACCAGAATGTCGCACCGCACCATAGTCCCATGGCCAGGAAGACAACCAGAACCACAAGAATAAGGAGCTTTTTCACAGGGTCCTCCTCTCAGCCCTCCCGAGGATCGACCCACCAGTGATCGTTTCCCTCGAACCACCAGTCGGTGGAATCCGTGCGAAGGGTTTCTTCCGCCAGTTCCCTGGCAATGGGGGTTTTGAGACGCTTTACGGCGAAGTGAATCCACTGGCGGGCATAAGTGTTGCCCAGATCGTTTTGTTCCTTGAGTTCCAAAATAAGGTCCAGTTGGTCCGCATCGTGGACCAACCTGGCTTCCGCGCTCTCCTGGGCCTTGTATTCTTCCAGCAGCATCCTGAGCTCGTGGCCAAAGGGGAGGGTTTGCGCCAGGTCCTGGATGGCCTTGTGTTCGTCTGCCTGAACGTACCTTTTATTCACATAGTTCAGGTCCCCGGTTCGTGCTTCAGGGACATCATGAAACAGGCACAGGCACACGATTCTGTAGGGATCGACCTCGGGAGTCAGCCTGGCGAGAGTGTAGCCGATGAGGGCCACCCGGAAGGAATGATCGGCAACGGATTCGCGCCCTGATCCCAGGAACTGGAAGCCGGAGCGGGGCGTTTTCTTGAGCATTCCCAGTTCGAAGAAGAAGTTGATGATCTTCTTGTTAGCATTCGATGGCTTCATCGATACCCTTGCCTGCCAAAACCATGGGGGAAACGTTTTCCGCCGCATCCACCAGGCAGTTGATGATGGCGGGGCCGGGAGCGGCGAGGATTCCTCCCAGTCGTTCCAGGACCTCCTGTTCGCTCCTCAGGGTATGCCCTTCCATGCCGTAGGCTTTGGCCAGGTACTCGAAGTCCGGATGGAACGTGAAATTGGTGGCCATGTAACGCCGGTCGCAATAGAATTCCTGAAGCTGGCGGACCATCCCGAGGGAATAATTGTTCAGGATCAGGATCTTGAAGGCGAGGTCCTGCTCCCGAAGCGTGGCCAGTTCCTGGATGGTCATTTGAATGGACCCGTCTCCCGTTACCAGGATCAGCGGCTGATCGGGGCGCCCGATGCGGGATCCCACGGCGGCGGGCAACCCGAAGCCCATGGTACCGAGTCCCCCGGACGATACCAGGATCCCCGGAGGGGTGAACCGGTAGTACTGGGCCACCCACATCTGGTGCTGTCCCACGTCGGTGACGATCACCGCCTTGCCCTCGGTGAGTCGGCTCAGGTGCTCGATGACGAATTGCGGCTTGAGCCCTCCCTCCCTGCCGTAGGTCAGGGGATACTGCTCCTTTAGTTCCCGGATTCTGGCGAGCCAGGCGGAGCGATCGATCTTCTCGAGTTGCGGAAGAAGGTCCTGGAGGATGGATTTCACGTCTCCCACCAGGGGCACATGGACGGGCACGATTTTGCCGATTTCCGCGGGATCGATATCGATGTGAACAACGGCGGCTTTGGGGGCAAAGGAAGCGATCTTCATCACCACTCGATCGTCGAATCGGGCTCCCAGAGCGATGAGCAGATCGCATTCCGTAACGGCCAGGTTGGCGTAACGGGTGCCGTGGAGCCCCAACATGCCGAGGAACAGGGGGTGGTCGCCGGGGAAGCTCGAAAGCCCCATGAAGGTGTTGGTGACAGGCGCGGAAATGGTTTCAGCCAGCTGGAGCAGTTCTTCCTCGGCATGGGCGCTCATGATTCCGCCCCCCGCATAGATGACGGGCCTTTGGGATTTCTTGATGAGCTGAGCGATCTCCCGGATCTTTCCGGCAAACCCCTTGTAGGTGGGTTTGTATCCTCGCAGGTGCACGGATGAAGGGTATTTGAACTGGATCTTGGTCTGCATCACGTCCTTGGGCAGATCCACGAGCACCGGTCCCGGGCGACCTGTGGCCGCAATATGGAATGCGTTCTTCACGACGGCGGGAATCTTCTGGGGATCCTTCACCAGGTAGTTGTGCTTGGTGATGGGGATGGTAATCCCCGTGATATCCACCTCCTGAAAAGAATCGGTACCGATTTGGCTGGTGGGGACCTGTCCCGTGAGGATCACCAGGGGGATGGAGTCCATGTAGGCGTTGGCAATGCCCGTGACCAGGTTGGTTGCCCCGGGGCCGGAAGTGGCCATGCAAACCCCAACCTTCCCCGTGACCCGGGCATAGCCGTCGGCGGCGTGGACCGCCCCCTGCTCATGACGCGTGAGAATGTGTCGAATCCGGGAAGAGTGGCGTAGGCTGTCGTAGACAGGCAAGATGGCCCCTCCGGGATAGCCGAACACCACCTCCACGTTCTCGATCTCCAGGCAACGCACCAGTGCTTCAGCTGCGGTGATCTCCAAGGTTGTAACCTCCTCATCTGATTCGAGGGACCGAAAGCCCCTCCTATGGAATTCGGACGGATCAAGGTTGCGCTGTGCTCGTTCCCGGGTGCCGTCCGGCTTGGAACGGATTTCGCGCGGACAAGGGGGAGCGAACGTCTGCCGTGCCGGGGCTCAGGATTCTTTGGCTGTCTCCGACCACGGTGTGTCCACGGCGGCAAATCGAGCTCCGCGCAGCATGGCGATCTTCCCGGTACGGACGAGTTCCTTGATGCCGTACGGTCGCAGGGACTCCTCGAAGGCGTCGATCTTGGCGTCGTTTCCCGTGCACTCGAAGGTCAGGGTCTTCCGCCCGAGGTCCACGACCCGGGCCCGGAAAATCTGGGCCATCTGCATGATTTCAACCCGTTGACCGGGTTCCGCCTTGACCTTGACCAGGACGAGTTCCCGATCCACATATTCATCCGTGGTGATGTCGCTGATCTTGATGACGTCGATGAGTTTGTGCAATTGTTTGGTGACTTGTTCGATCAAACGATCATCCGCCTCGACAACAATGGTCATCCGTGCTACATCATGCACCTCGGTGCGTCCCACGGCCAGGCTTTCAATATTGAAACCGCGCCGGCTGAAAAGGCCGGCCACTCGAGTCAAGACCCCGGGAGCATTCTCCACCAGGACGGAAAGAGTGTGTTTCATGACGGGAATTCCTCCTTGCCGGTTGCTGTCGGCTTGCATAACGAAATGAGCAGAAAACCCGGAATGAGGTTTAGCCCCTGTGGACTCCTATCATGTCGTCGAAGGGGATGTCCGATCGATTTCCAATGGTGGTCGGATATCCGAGGGGAATGATGACGGAGGCCGCATGGCTCTGTATCCACACAATCCGGACGGAGGAGTTAATATAGCGCAAGCAACCGAACTTTGGGAAGCTGAATGTCATTTTCATTTCCCCGCACTCCATTCCTTGCGTTGACAGTTCATGCAGGATTTTATTAAAATTAA
>JAGPLX010000090.1 GCA_018053185.1 Syntrophobacteraceae bacterium | reverse complement strand
TTGGCTCCCCGGGACGGACTCGAACCGCCAACCTAGTGGTTAACAGCCACCCGCTCTGCCATTGAGCTACCGGGGATCAGACGGAAAACGAGGAGAACTCTGTAGCAGAGGGCTCCTCGTTTGTCAATCAAAAGGTACGGTGGAAACGAATCAGCGACTTAGCTCCCATCGAATGCGATCACTCGGGGGCTTCCGTCTGCTTTTCCTTCTCCTTCAGCTTGGCTCCAACTTCACATAGCTTCAAGAGCTCTTCGTATTCCTTGTCCACCCGAGCCTGGATCTTGGCGATCTCCGCCTCGGTCAGGTGACGGAAACGACGCTGCGGCTTGAAGTACTCGGCAACGGACTTGGGTTTGGCTACCTTGCGGGACAGGTAGTACACTCCGTCGATGACCTCATAGAGAGGAAACACCTTGCTCTGCACCGCCAGCTTGGCCACTTCGAGCCCTTCCTCGATTCCGCACCGCCAACCCGTGGGACAGGGCGAGTAGATGTGGAGATAGGCCGGGCCTGGAACCATGGCGGCCTTTTTTGCCTTATTCATGAGGTCGATGGGATAGGCCGGGGATGCAGTGGCCACATAAGGGGTTCCGTGAGCCACTGCGATGGCGGGCATGTTCTTCTTCCAGGTGGACTGGCCGATGCTCTTCTTTCCCGGAGGCGAGGTGGTGGTCATGGCGCCGTAGGGGGTGGAGGAAGATCTCTGGATGCCCGTGTTCATATAGGCTTCGTTGTCAAAGCACATATAAACGAAATTATGGCCTCGTTCCAGGGCACCGGAAAGGGCCTGCATGCCGATATCGGCCGTGGCGCCGTCCCCACCGTAGCCGACAAACACGGTGTCGGGTTGATTGATGATCCCCTTGCGGTTCATGGCCTTGTAGGCCGCTTCCACACCGCTGGCAACAGCCGCGGCGTTCTCAAACGCCACGTGAATCCAGGGCACTCGCCACGCCGTCTGGGGAAAAGGAGATGTGATGATTTCCATGCACCCGGTGGCGCTGCAAACAACGACGTTGGTTCCGATTGCCTTCATTGCCTGTCGCAAAGCCAGGACCTCTCCGCATCCCTGGCACGCGCGATGACCGGGTGACACGGGTTCCACCTCGGGCAAGTTTTTGAGGTTAAACCCCTTGAAATTCTTCAGAGCGTCAGATGCGATTCCCATTTATTCCCTCACATTGATGAATTCGTAAGCTCCAAGCTCACCGTCTTTGGCGGCGGCAACTCTTTCCACCATTTCCTCGAAGTTCTGCACCGTCACATCGCGACCTCCGAGGCCCACCAGGAAGTTGCCCACCTTGGGGGAATGCTTCCGGTCGTACAAGACGGACTTGATTTCCAGGGCCACCGGAGCAGAGATTTCTCCACCCGCAAAGGAGGTGACACGGTCGAGGAGCACCAGAGTCTTGGCACCTTTGATGGCATCGAAGAGTTCCTTTGCAGGGAAGGGACGGAAGACACGGAAACGAACGACACCCACCTTCTTTCCGTTGGCCCTCATGCCGTCGACAGCGGTCATGGCCGTTTGGGCGATGCTGCCCATGGTGACGATGATGGTGTCCGCATCCTCGGTCTTGTAAGTTTCGATCAACTTGTATTGACGACCGAACTGTTTGCCGAACTCATCGAAGATCTCTTGGATGATCGGCTTGGAATTCTTGAGGGCCTCATCCTGGGCTTTCCGGGCTTCGGTGTAGACCTCGGGCATGCCTACGGGCCCAAGGGTCGCGGGTTTGTCCGGGTCAAGGCGGAGTTGAGGCTTGTAGGGAGGCAGGAATTTCTGGACTTCCGCCTTCGTCGGCATCAGGAAAGGCTCGATCACGTGGCTTAAGGTGAATCCATCGAGATTGACCTGCACCGGAAAAAGCACTCTCTTGTCCTCGGCGATGCGGAAGGCGATGGGCATGAGGTCCACCACTTCCTGTCCGTATTCGCCGATGAGCTGGATCCATCCCGTGTCCCGGGCGTACATGAGGTCGGCATGATCGTTCCAGATGCTGATGGGGGCGCTCAGTGCACGATTGGCCACCGCCATGACGATGGGCAGGCGAAGAGACGACGCGATGTAGCACAGCTCCGACATCAAGGCATATCCCTGGGAGCAGGTGGACGTGAAGGTGCGGGCACCGGCGGCGGAAGACCCGATGCAGCAACTCATGGCGCTGTGTTCGGATTCCACAGGGACAAATTCGGCGTCCAGATGACCGTCAGCCACCATCTCGGAGAGATGCTCCACGATGTGAGTCTGCGGTGTGATGGGATACGCGGCTACCACATCCACATCACAGAGCCCTACCGCCTCGGCAGCTGCAATGGAGACTTCCATTCCTACGTGTTTCGACATATTAATCGCCCTCCTGTACCATGGTGATCGCATCTACAGGGCATTCTTTGGCGCAGATTCCGCAACCCTTGCAGTGATAGTAGTTTGGAACATAATAGCCTTCGGCGTCTTTGCCATACACCATATCCGGACAGAAGATGTAACACTGTCCACACTTGTTGCACTTCTCGCGGTCGGTGACCGGACGCTGGGCTGCCCAGTCACCCGTCCTGAGATCGCTTGCATTGCCCGGCGTGGTGATGGCAATCCCGAGGTTCAACTCTTTCCAGCTGATGATTCCTGTCTCTTTAGCCACAGCTTAACCCTCCACTTTCGTCTCATCGAAGGCGCGCTTACACGAGTTCATGTTTTTTGCCGCAATGGGGCCGAAACGATGATCGATGGGGCCTTGCAGCGATTCTAGGGAAATCACCTCGGGCGCCGCTTTGACCAAAGCCCCCAGCATGGTGGTATTGGTGATGGGAACCCGCATGGTCTCCATGGCGATCTTGCTGGCATCCACTACCGCAAGCTTGGCCTTGATCCCCGTTTCCTTGCGCAGATCCTGGGCACTCTTGGTCGTGTTCACGATCACCATGCCGCCTTGCTTGAGCCCAGCTTCCACATTCACCAGCTTCAGAAGGGTGGGGTCCAAAACAATCACAATGTTCGGCTCATACACCTTCTCTCGAGTCCGGATGGGCGTCTCGCTTACCCGAACAAAGGCCATGACCGGAGCACCACGACGCTCCGGGCCGAAACTCGGGAAAGCCTGGGCATGCTTCCCCTCTTCAATTGCGGCCAGGGCGGTGAGCTCCGCCGATGTGACTGCTCCCTGACCTCCTCGACCATGAAAACGAATCTCAATCATGTCTTCACTCCAATTTCTTCGTTACGGGCCACCGCGCTCACATCTGAGAGGCCTTGCACCTCTCCAGCTCGAGCATTCCGACAGAGAACTCTTGTTTCTGTTTCTGGTTGAGGGTTTGTCTCACGTTAGCAAACTTTTTTTGACATCTAGCAACAATTAGAAAAAAAGGTCAAGAATATTTTCGCCTTTTGTGCATCTTTTTCGCCCAAGGCCGGCCCTCGCTACGCCTTGCACCCCAGGAGGACTTGGGATAAGTTGTCTTGCGGTATACAGTATTTAAGGCGTCTTCAGACAAAACCATCGAGCCCCAATGGAAAGGAAATCTTTTGATGAAGGTGGTGGCATTCAATGGGAGTCCGCGGGAGGATGGCAATACCACTCTTCTCATTCGGTGCGTGTTCCATGAACTGGAAGCAGGAGGAATCGAAACGGAGCTGGTCCAGCTCTCGCAAAAGAAAATCGAAGGCTGCACGGCGTGTTACCAGTGTTTCCAAAGCCAGGATGGGGAGTGTTCCCTCAAGGACGACGATCTCAACGAGTGTATCCGAAAAATGGTGGAGGCCCAGGGAATCTTGCTGGGTTCTCCCACACATTTTGCCAATATCTCTTCCCGGATGAAGGCGCTTATTGACCGGGCCGGTCTTGTGGCTCTTGCGAATCCCGGGATGCTGCGGCATAAAGTGGGAGCCTCGGTTACGGCGGCCAATCGCCTTGGAGCCTGCCACACCCTGGAAGCCATGAACCGCTTCTTCTTTTGCTTCGAGATGTTCCTGGCGGGATCCAACTATCCGAATATGGCCCTGGGCCTTGAAAAGGGGGAGGTCGTGAAGGATGAAACCGGGATGGAGGCCATGAGGGTTTTGGGGATCAATATGGGCCTGTTGCTCAAGAAGCTCTATGTCCCGGAAGCCTTGTGAGCAAAATAGAAACCAGGCACTGAGAGGCCCGACTTCCATGAGGGTGGGCGGTAAAGCCCGGCAGACGACGTCCTTTTGCCGCGATCCATTCATTTATGTCTAGGGCGTCCAAAGGAGACCGGAATCGCCCAGATTCTTTACCTGGTTTTTGGTCTCCCGGGCTTTGCGGGAAAATGGCCGCCACATCTTGACTTGGGAGGCTTTCGCCGGGACCAAAAACCGGGCAACGGTCGAAAGCCGATTTGGACGCCCTAATTTATGTCAAGCAAGACATACGTGAAGTGAACAGTCGTGCCCATCAGCTACGGTAAAAACGCTTCAATTCATCAATTCTTGGTAATTTTCCCTCTCAATTCTGGATCAATTCTCTAAAAAAGTCTTCCTTTCCAAAGCATTCGCCCGGTTTTCCTTGACAAGCTCTATCTCCCGTATATACTGGCATGACATTATGCCACCAACCATATAAATAACCTAATTCGTTGTGGGTAAACTCCTCGGGGATTCCATGAACCAGACGGCTCCAACCGTGCGGCTCCACCTCTGGCTGGAAAACGACCGTGGCGTCTATTTCGGGATGGGACGCGCCATGTTGCTGCTTAAGGTGCAGGAACTGGGGTCCCTGAAAAAGGCCGCCCATCAGTTGGGTATGTCTTACCGGGCGGCTTGGGGCAAGATCCGGAAGAGTGAAGAGGTCCTGGGGGTCCGCCTGATCGCACCCAATACCTGCCGAAAGGAGGGTTGTCAGCTCACGGAGGAAGGAAGACAAATCACGGAAAAATTCCTCCGTTGGTTTCAAGAGGTGGAAGAGGAAGCCGTGACGAAGGCCGAAAAAATCTTCGGCTGTCAAATAGACCGGTATGAGGCGTAGGTCGCCGTCCCTCCAAAGGGTCTGCTCCTTGATGGCCACGTCGGAAGCTTGCGCAAACTAATCTGAACGGTGTGCCAGGACCGTGTTCTTCGGGTCTGCTCGAAGGAGAGATTTCTGTTCCAAGTGTGCAGTACCCCTGAAGAGGCTGTCCAATATGCCACATCCTCTAAGGGGACCGACAAAGGTTACGGTGTTCCCTGTTTCCAAACCTCCCGCCCGGAAAGACCATGGATCGGAAAATTCCGCTCTCACAGAGGTTGGGTCGAGCACTCCCTGTGCGATTCCCACGAGAACCACAATTACTTGGACCATGGTCAGCGGGCGGGATTGTCCTTTTGTTTTGTCCTATGGATCGTTCCAAGTCCCGGGGGGCGAATCACGGTCAAGGGAGATTGCCCTCCGGACGCGGTTCCAAGACAGAGTTTGCGAACGAGGGAAAGGGCCGTCGAAACGGTCTTGATGGCGATGGTGGCGAGCAGCTGTACTGGAATGCTGGCGACAGGAACGGAGAAGGATGTCGAACACAATCCTATGTGCTTATCTTAACATGTTGTAATATCGGCATAAGTAGACTATTCGAAGGATAGCCACGGGCTGAAGCTCCAGGGAGGCATCTCCCGAGCCGGGGTCCGAGGGATTGGGATTCACGGGAGCGCCGGAGAGAGGAAATCTTGTTCCAAAATCTGCGGGTTTTTCGAAGGATGTCAAACCGTGTGTTTCCGGAAACCGACTTCCGAACCCGGGGTTTGACCCGTAATGTTCCACTGGAGGGAATTCAGGCATTTGTAGGAGGGAGAACATGGGAATTACGCGCCGGGAGTTTTTGACGGTCTCCGGTGCCATGGGTGCAGGGTTGGCTCTATCCTCCCTTGGGATTGGATTGGGGCCCATTCGTGCCTATGCCCAGGAGATCAAAAAGGTGGACAAACTGAAGACGGCCAGGGAAAGCACCTCCATCTGCTGCTATTGT
>JAGPLX010000004.1:82066-86204 GCA_018053185.1 Syntrophobacteraceae bacterium | reverse complement strand
AGACCATGTACCAGGCTCCCGGAATCGGCCTGGCGGCCAACCAGGTGGGCCAACCCCTCCGGATCCTCGTCGTCGATCTTCAGAAACCGGAGGACAACCACGGCCTCATCGTGCTGATCAATCCCCGGATCCTGGAGGCTCGAGGGGAGATCACCTATGAAGAAGGGTGCCTGAGCGTTCCGGACTACTACGCCCCCGTGAAGCGTTACGGGGACATCCGGGTCCAGGGTCTCAACGAGGACATGAAACCTGTCGAGATCCAGGCATCGGGGCTGCTTGCCGTGGTTCTGCAACACGAAATGGATCACCTGGACGGCAAGTTGTTCATCGATCGGTTGGGACCCATTTCCCGGGATATTTTCAAGAGAAAATGGAAGAAAAAGCACAAAGAAGGGCAGGCATGAACGGGGAGTTGCCAAGGCTGGTCTTTTTCGGCACCCCTGATTTTGCGGTCCCCACCCTGAGGAGGCTGGCGGCGGAAAAGGGGACGGTGGCGCTG
Organism: Syntrophobacteraceae bacterium; assembly: GCA_018053185.1. Lineage (GTDB taxonomy): Bacteria > Desulfobacterota > Syntrophobacteria > Syntrophobacterales > Syntrophobacteraceae > JAGPLX01. The sequence continues at coordinate 85,705 of JAGPLX010000004.1, read as the reverse complement.
GTGGTGACACAGCCAGATCGGCCGAGGGGGCGGGGGAGGAAAACCGGCCCATCCCCCGTCAAGAAGCTCGCTGAAGCTTCCGGAATCCCGGTACTCCAGCCATCCAGTGTTCGAGAGCCGGAGACCTTGGCGACCATCGCCTCCGTGGGAGCGGAGTGTGCGGTAGTGGTGGCCTACGGCCGGATCTTGCCCCAAAAACTCCTGGAACTCTTTCCCCTGGGAGTCCTCAACATCCATGGTTCGATTCTTCCCGCCTACCGGGGGGCGGCCCCGATCCAGAGAGCCATCCTGGCGGGTGAGCGGACCACCGGAGTCACCGTCATGCTCCTGGATACCGGCATGGACACCGGCCCGGTGCTTTCCCGGAAAAGAGTGCCCATCGAGGAATCCGATACCTTCGGGACCCTTCACGATACCCTCGCCGAGATGGGGGCCGACCTGCTGGTGAAGACCCTTGTGGACTGGAGACAGGGCAGGATCGAGGCTCAGCCCCAGGACGAGCGCCGTGCCACCTATGCACCCCCCGTCAAAAAAGAGGAGCTCAGGATTGACTGGACTCGACCGGCCAAAGAGGTGGTGAACCGAATTCGTGCTTTCGATCCCTGGCCCGGAGCTCATTGCCTTTGGGGAGACAGGCGCATCAAGTGTTTCAAGGCCTTTCTCCCGGACCTTGCGAGCCGGGGCGCACCCGGCGAGGTCCTGGGGGAGTCCGTGGCGGGGCTGCTGGTCCTGGCGGGGGACGGAAAAGCGGTCTGCATCCGGGAGCTCCAGATGGAGGGACAAAGGCGATTGCCGGCGGTCGAGTTTCTGCGAGGCCGGCCCGTAGATCAGGGTTCGATGTTTCATTAGAGGTTCGATGGTGTGTTCCCGACAACGGTGCATCGGCCCATAAGCGCGAAAGGATGTGCTTTCCGTGAGGAACCCTCATCCAACCCGCTCCTCCACCCCCTTCGAGTGGGGCCGAGGGGTTTCCACAACCTGAATCCCCGGTAAAAAGACCGGGAATTCGGCGCGGGGAAAGTTCCATGCTTTCTTACAGCCCTGGTTCCATGGGGGAGCGACATCGACGGATTTTTTCATCCATGAGTCCATCCAAACCGCAACCATCCGAGAGCCATGCTTCCCACAAACATCCGGAGAAGGCGACCCTGGCGGGGTTGTTCGGGTTGACGGCCGTCCTCACTCTCGCAATCCTTGGAATTTTCTACCTTGTTCCCTATTACGGTTTCGATCAAATCCACCCCGGGCTTCCCACCCTCATGGCGGTGGTCATGGGGGCGGTCGGGCTCATCGTCCTGCTTGCCTTCCTGCTCCTCATCCTGGTGACTCTCAGGGGCAGAGACGTCCCGTTTTCCCGGAAACTCCGCAGCATTGCCATCAAACTCATGCTTCCGGTCCTCATCCAGGTGGGCAGAGGGATCGGCCTTCGGAAGGAAGAGGTGCAGCACGCATTCGTGGCGGTCAACAATGAGCTGGTCATGGCCCAGTGTCGCAACGGGCATCCGCCCGACAAAATCCTCCTGCTCATGCCCCATTGCCTGCAAAATCACGAGTGCCCCGTGAAAATCACCTACCAGGTCGAAAACTGCAAGCGGTGTGGAAAGTGCCCCATTAAGGACTTGCTCGAGCTGGCAGCCAGGTACCGGGTGGACCTGGCGGTGGCAACCGGGGGAACCTTCGCTCGAAAGATCGTCCTCGACAAGAGACCGGACCTCATCATCGCCGTTGCCTGTGAACGGGACCTCACGAGCGGCATTCAGGACACGACGCCGCTTCCCGTGTACGGCATCTTCAACGAGAGACCTTTCGGCCCCTGCTTCGATACGCAGGTTGCCCTGGAACGTGTCGAGGCCGTTCTGCGGGAAATCCGCTCCCTGAAATCCGAAGGAGCAGGATGAAAGCCAGGATGTTGGCTTACCAGATCCTGCTTCATCTCGAGCAAAGGGTATCCTATCCGGACCGCCTCCTGCGAAGGATGTTGGAACGTCATCCCGCCATGGATGAGCGGGACCGGGCCCTCCTTTCCGAGATCGTCTACGGGGTCTTGAGGTGGCGGGAACGGCTGGATTGGCACATCGACCACCTGAGCAGCCTGAAGCCTCGCAAGATAGCCTCCTCCGTGCGCGTTTTGCTTCGAACCGGTCTCTACCAGATCCTCTTCCTGGACCGGGTCCCACCTCACGCGGCAGTTCATGAAACGGTGGAGATCGCCAAGAACTCTCAACCTCAGCACATCGTACGCTTTGTGAACGGGGTCCTCCGGGAAGCCTTGAGGCGTGCCGACCGCTGGGAGTGGCCTTCCGAGGATTCCGATCCGGCCGAGTTTCTGCGTGTCGTCACTTCACACCCCAAGTGGTTTGTGGAGCGATGCCTGGCGTATTGGGGGCTCGAGGAAACCAGGGAAATCTGCGGGGCCGACAACCAGGTCGCTCCCCTGTCGGTGAGAATCAACCCACTGAGGGTCGAGAAATCCCGGGTGATCGAGTGGTTGCATGCAAACCATTTTGATGTCCGGGAGTCCCCCTATCTTGCCGGGGCCCTTCGGCTGGGGGGAATCCGCCGGGACCCGGCACAATTGCCCATCCACGAAAATGGATGGATTCAGATCCAGGATGAAGCCTCCCAAATGATCTCCCACCTGGTTGCTCCTCGGCCGGGGGAAAGAATCCTGGACCTTTGCTCCGGTTTTGGCGGAAAGTCCACTCATCTTGCCATCCTTATGGAAAATCGGGGGGAGATCCTGGCGGTGGATCAGGCGGCATGGAAGCTGGAAGATCTCCGGGAGAACGCCCGCCGGCATGGGATCGGTATCGTTCGGACCCTCCGGGCGGATGCCCTGGAAGTTCGTCCCGAAAAGACGGGGACTTTCGATCGGGTCCTCCTGGACGCTCCATGCAGTGGTTTGGGAGTCGTCCGAAGAAAGCCCGACATCAAATGGCGCAGGCACCCCAAAGACCCCTACCGGTTCTCCGTGCTGCAGAAAGCTTTGCTCGATCACGCGGCGAAATTCGTTCGCCCGGGAGGAATTCTGGTCTACGCCACCTGCACCATTTTTCCGGAAGAAAACGAGGAAGTGGCCCAGGCTTTCCAGGCTTCCCATGAAGGTTGGGAGATACTGCCGGCCGCGGAGGTCCTTCCCGAGAAATGCCGGTCCATGAGTCGGGGTCCGTTTTTTAGGACCTGGCCTCACCTGCACGGCGTGGACGGCTTTTTCGGCGCACGATGGAAAAGGGGGACATGAAACGGTCCGGCTTGGGTGTGCTCCACCCTCCCCTATCCAGCCCGGCAGGACCGTGCACTCGGTCTTTGCCGGCAGGATAGGGGTGGGGCGTCTAAAAAGCGCCCAGATAGCCCGGATTTCTTGCCCGGTTCTTGGACCCGCTGAAAATCTCGCGGGCCAATATATGGCAGGCACTGAGCCGGAAATCGAGGGGCCAAAAACCGGGTAACGGAAGAAGCCCGATTTGGACGCCCCAGGATAGGGGACCGTCCCCATGAGAAGTGGATCGTGAATTTTTCCTTCCTGTACAGCGACTCCCGTGCACCCGGCGGAACCATGCGGACAAGGTGCTAGGAGATTCTGGAGCCGGGGGTCACCTTCCCATCGGGCACGAGCAACCGCAGAGAGTCCCCGTCCTG
>JAGPLX010000004.1:0-81966 GCA_018053185.1 Syntrophobacteraceae bacterium | reverse complement strand
ATTTTTCCTTCCTGTACAGCGACTCCCGTGCACCCGGCGGAACCATGCGGACAAGGTGCTAGGAGATTCTGGAGCCGGGGGTCACCTTCCCATCGGGCACGAGCAACCGCAGAGAGTCCCCGTCCTGGACCGCCAGCACCATTCCCTGGGATTCGATTCCCATGAGCTTTGCGGGTTGAAGATTCGCCACCAGGACCACCTGCCTTCCGACGAGCTCTTCGGGGCTGTACCACGGCGCGATCCCCGCCACCACCTGCCTCTCTTCCCCCATGTCCACGATCAACCGAAGGAGTTTCTGGGATTTCGGGATCCTGTGCGCCTCCTTGACCACCCCCACCCGAAGGTCCAGGCTGCGGAAAGTGTCGAGGGGAACGGTGCTCCGGGTTTCCGTTTTCTCCCCGGGGACGGCGGCGACCACGACCTTCTCTTTCGGCGCCGCCTCGACCCGGGGAAAAAGCGCCTCCCCCTTCTCGACGGCGGCTCCTTCCTCGAGCGTCCCCCAGCGGGCATCCTCCTCGAATTTCAAATCCTGCGCGGCCTTGGCCACTCCCAGGCGGCGAAGCATCTTTTCTGCGGTGCCCGGGAGAAAGGGGGAAAGGAAGACGGCCAGCAGTCGGTTGGTTTCCAGGAGAGTTCGCATCACGGTTTGCAGCCGGGCGGTCTTTCCAGGGTCCTTGAACAACTGCCATGGGCTCACCTGGTCGATGTACTTGTTGGCGGCGTTGATGAGTGACCAGATGGAGATGAGGGCCTTGTGGAATGCGAAGCGAGGCACCTCTTCCCGGAAATCCGCCGAGGTTTGGTCCCTCTGCGCCAGGAGGACTCGGTCGTCCTCATCGGGTTCCGAACCGAAAGGCGGCACCTTCCCGCCGAAATACCGGGCGGTCATGGCCAGGGTTCGACTGAAGAGGTTGCCCAAATCGTTGGCAAGGTCCGCATTCAGCCGCTGGACCAGGGCCTCTTCACTGAAACCGGCGTCCAGGCCGAACACCATTTCTCTCAGGAGAAAGTAGCGAAAGGCGTCCAAACCATACACCGGCACCAGGTCCAGGGGGCGCACGACCGTACCGTGGCTCTTGCTCATCTTTCCCTGGTCCGTCTTCCAGTATCCGTGAACATTGAGGTGCCGGAAGGGGGGGATGCCGATGGCACAGAGCATGGTCGGCCAGTAGATCCCGTGGGGTTTCAGAATGTCCTTGGCGATGAGGTGTTGGGAAACGGGCCAAAACTCCTGGAACATGGCCCCATCGGGATAGCCCAGGGCGGAAATGTAGTTGATGAGGGCGTCGAACCAGACATAGGTGACGTATCGTTCATCAAATGGAAGAGGAATTCCCCAGCTCAGGCGTTCGATAGGCCTCGAAATACAAAGATCTTCGAGAGGTTCCCGCAGAAAGGAGAGGACCTCGTTGCGGTACCGTTCAGGCCGAATGAAATCGGGGTTCGAATGGATGTGGGAAATCAGCCGGTCCTGGTAGCGGCTCATCTTGAAAAAATAGTTCGCCTCCTCCCGTTCCACCGGCTTTTTGTCGTGGTCGGGGCACTTGCCGTCCACCAGCTCGCGTTCGGTATAGAAGCGCTCACAGCCGACGCAATAGAGACCCTTGTAGTTGCTGAAATAGATGTCCCCCTTGTCGAACACCTTCTGCAGAATATGCTGAACGGCGCGCACGTGCCTGGGCTCCGTGGTGCGGATGAAATCGTCGTTGCTGATGTTGAGTTTCGCCCAGGTGTCCCGGAAGAGGCTGCTGATCCGGTCCGCATAGCCCTTGGGGTCCATTCCGGCGGCCCGGGCCGCCTGAACGATCTTGTCGCCGTGTTCGTCGGTCCCTGTAAGGAAATGAGTTCGATAACCCATGAGCCTGTGAAAACGGCTCATCACGTCGGCGACAATGGTGGTGTAGGCATGCCCGACGTGGGGTTCGGCATTGACATAGTAGATGGGGGTGGTGATGTAGAAACGCTTTATCGTCATTTGGCCGTCTTTGGGGCCTCCTCTGAAATAGGATCCAACTTCTTTTCGACCTCTCGACCGTCTTCCAGCTGGACGGTAATGGTCCGGTCGACGATATTCTGCCGGATGACCTTGCCTCGTCCTTCCGGGATCTCGATTTTCTTGCCCATTTTGGGCATGTCTTTTTTGAGTTCTTTGTAGGTTTCGTATTCGTACTGAAGGCAACACATGAGCCTGCCGCAGGCCCCAGAGATTTTGGTCGGATTTAGACTCAGGTTCTGTTCTTTGGCCATCTTGATGGAAACCGTGTGGAAGTTCTTCAGAAAGGAGGCACAGCACAGGGGACGCCCGCATCCTCCCAATCCGCCCACCATTTTGGCCTGGTTCCGGATTCCGATCTGCCGAAGCTCCACCCGGGTCCGCAGCCTTCTTACCAGGTCTTTGAGCAGCTCCCGGAAGTCAACCCGACCATCGGCGGTGAAATAGAAGATGATCTTACTGCCGTCGTAGAAGTATTCGACATTCACCAGGTTCATGGCCAGGTTGTGCACCTTGATGCGGTCCAGGCAGTAGGATTTGGCATCCTGCTCGAACTCGAGGTTCTGGTAGTAAGTCTGGACTTCCTCCCTGGTAGCCGGGCGATCCACTTTCTTGATCTCCTGGGGATGCAGGCGAGGATCTCTCGGGTACGGTCCTTCGACCACCTCCCCAAACCCCACGCCCTGCTCCGTGCGCACAATGACGTAATCTCCCTTTTTCAATGAGTGTTCGCCCGGATCGAAATGATAGATCTTACCTTCCTTACGAAAGCGAATTCCAACCACTCTGTCCATATAAGCCTCTCTTGACGGCCAGGCACACCCCCTCCAGGGTCAGGAGCTTGTTGGCGTTTTGCCGAAGATGTTGGGTGGCTAGTTCCATGGTGTCGTACAATTCGAGAAGACGCTCCCGGGAGGTGCTCCCGGCGAGAGCCCGGATATTTTCCGCTCTGTCGAAACCCGTGTTCGAATCCCTTCCTGCCGTGGCAAGCAGGATCTCGCGCAACCAAAGTTTAATGGATTCGAGGTCCTGCTCCAAGTCCTGGGTTTTCCGGACCCAATCTGCGGTCACATCGAAGAAGTCGGCCATGGACAGGTTCGCGAGGCTGTAGATTTTCCGGATGACCTCTTTTTGCCGTTCGAGTTGATTCTCTTCGGCCAGGGACCTGGCTCGATCCAGGCTGCCTTGGGAAAGCCCGGCCAGTTCCCGGGCCCGATCCTCCGGCATGCCGTAGGTTTCCACCAGGTGTTGGGCGACATAGTGATCCTCGAGCGGGGGGAACCGGACGAGGCAGCATCGGGAAACGAGAGTGGGCAGAACCATTTGGGACTCGGGAGCTAGCAGAAGAAACAGGTTGTGCGGAGGAGGGTCCTCGAGGATCTTGAGAAGAGCGTTTCCGGCCTCGTCCTTCAGGTTGTGGGCCCCATCGAGAATGATGGTGCGCCAGCGGGCCTCGAAGGGACGAAATCGCAGACGATGCCGCACATCACGGACCTGTTCGATCTTGATGACGGAAGTCTCCGGTCGAACCCAGAGCATATCGGGATAAGTCCCGTTTTCGATCTTCCGGCATGAACCGCATATTCCGCAGGGATCCAGGTCCCTGGGTTCCCGGCAGTTGAGGAGCTTGGAGAATTCCTTCGCCAGCTTCCCTTTCCCGACGCCGTTCATGCCGCAGAAAAGCATGGCGTGGGGCACCTGTCCCCTGCGGACCAGCTGTCTCAGAAACCTTTGGACGCGTGGTTGAGGAGAAAGCTTCCCGGACGTCATGGACGGATCTCTCTCGAGGGTGGTTTTCCGGAGTGCGTGAGAGCCGGGAGTGTGTCGAAAAATTCGAGTGGGCTCACTTTTCAAAATCCTTGCGGGAAGAGGTCTGTACGCTCCTGAAGCTTCCGGCGAAACTCCCTGCGTATCTCTTCCCGGGAGGCACCGGCGTCGAGCAGCATGTAACGGTGGGGTTCCGCCTGGGCGAGGGAGCGATATCCCCATCGCACTCTCTCATGGAAGGCGGAACCCAATCGTTCCAGGCGATCCGCCTTTATGCCCCGGTTTCTTATGCGCTCATAAGCCACGGCGACCTCGCAGTCAAGCAATACCGTGCAATCAGGCCAGGTCCCCCCAGCACTCCATTGGTGGAGGGACTTGAGGCGTTCCGGTTCGATCCCGCGTCCGTATCCCTGGTATGCCAGCATCGCATCCACAAAACGATCGCACAGGACCCAGCGCCCTTCCTCCAACGCTGGAAGAATCACCTCGCGAACATGCTGGGCCCGAGCCGCCGCGTACAGGAGGGATTCCGCCCACGGGTCCAAATCCGGCGAACCCACGGCAAGCAGAATCTCCCGGAGATCCCTTCCCAGCGCGGTTCCTCCCGGTTCGAAGGTAACGATGTGGGAAATCCCTGCCTCGGTAAGCCATCCACTGAGCTCCCCGACGAAAGTGGTCTTGCCGGCCCCGTCAATGCCTTCAAAGGTGATGAACTTATGCGAATTCCTAGGAGGATTCATGGGGAGACTTCCGCAGGTTGTCCGCCCAGAGACTCAACTGGGTGATCCCTTCCTCGAGGTTGGTCTTGCCACCGGCTGGTCGATTTTCTGCCGACAGAAACGACCCTCGATAGAAGAACCGATCAAAAAGGGGCTGGTAGGCGGTCCACAGCTGGTTCGGGTCCCCTGTGCCGTCGAGAATACGGTTCAAAAAGTTCAACTTGGCGTCCAGGTCGTCCGCGGCGTGGAGCACTAAGGCCTCACGAGTCATGGGAAGCTTCACGGCCCCAAATTCCGATTGTCCATGATGGCTCAAGATAAGGTGTTTCAAGAGCCGTTTTTCTTCCTCGGGTAACGACTTTACCGTGCAGGTCTTCGCCTCGAGGATTTCGACCCCAAGGACCATATGTCCGAGCAGGCGACCCGAATCCGAATAGTCGATGAAAAGGTCGTAGACGAATTCATCGATTTTTCCCATGTCGTGGAGAAAGGCCCCCACAACCAGCTGATCCCGGTCCAGGACGGGGTAATGCTCCCAGACGGCCGACACCAGTCGAGAGACCGCCAGGGTATGTTCCAGCAATCCTCCCAGGTACGCGTGGTGCATGGATTTTGCCGCCGGGGCACTCTTGAACCGCCGCATCAGGGATTGGTCGGAAAGAAAGGCCGTGGTCAGCTTCCGGAGAGAACGCCGTTTCACTGTCCCGAGGATTTTCTGGAGGTTGTCGAACAAAACCCCCGGATCTGCTGGACAGGTGGGTAGAAAATCGGAGGCATCCACCTCGGATGGATCCAGGGCTCGGATCTCCTGGATGTTCAACTGAAGTTCGTCTCGATACTTTTCGCTGCGCCCGCGAACATAGACCGGGGCCTTCACCGGAATGGAGTCGGAAATCCTCTCGGCATCATCCCAGACCCTGGCAGTGATTTCCCCTGTCTTGTCAAGCAGTTTCAGGGTGAGAAAGGGAGTCCCGTTTCGGGCAATGCGAAGCTGTTTTTCCGCCACGATCAGGCACGTGCTCACATCCTGGTTGGGTGCGATTTCAGTGATAGTGAGTCTGGCCATTTTCCTGCCCGTCCACTCGGATCGACGTCATTGCCGGCACTCTGGGTCGAGAGAAGGTCCCCCTGGGTCCAAACAAGCGCCTTCTGTATAGTATACGAGCCGCGAATGTGTCAAATCACCTTTGGACGGTGGTTCCTTGCCAAATATCGGGGGAATCTCTACAATCGAAATACCCGGGCATGTTTATGGGAGGTACAAGAAGTACTTGCAGCGGAGATCGCAACAGTCTATAGAGTCTCTCAGCGCCGAGCCGGCGGGTATCCGGACGGAGGAACCGGGTTTACGAAGGGACCTGCTGAAAAAAGGCTCCCGTGAGGTTGAGAAACGGATTTCCGAGATCGCATTCCCTTCCCAGGAGAATTGGTAGAGTGGTATGCCTCTGAAACTGCTGCTCGTCATTGCCATCTTTTTGTTACCGCTGGTTCCGACTTTTTGGGCCATCCTGGACGTTCCCAGACGTCGGTTTCCAAGCCCCAAGAAGAAGGTCGTCTGGTTTGTGACAGTATCGACATTGCCTTTTCTCGGCGCCGTCTTGTACCTTCTGATTGCGCGGCGTCATACTTCCCCGATGGAGATTCCCCAGGGGTAAAGGAGGGTTATCCCGGCCATGCTTGATTTTGTCCGCAGACATGCAACCTCCTGGCTGGTCAAGGTTGCTCTTTTTCTCATCATCATCGTGTTCATCTTCTGGGGCGGTTACACGTATCAATCCCTCAAGGAGAATCAAATCGCCCAGGTGGGGGACCACTACATCAGCATCCGGGACTATAACGACGCCTACAATCACCTCGTGGAAAGCTATCGACACCGGCTGGGTCCAGGGTTCTCGGAAGAGATGATCCAACGGTTCAATGTAAAACAGCAGGCCCTGGATCAGTTGATCAATCACTATCTTGTCATGGATGCCGCCCGGAAGATGGGAATTGTCGTGACGGACCGGGAGATCCAGCAAAGGGTTCTCGAGTTTCCAGTCTTCCAGGTGAACGGCAGGTTCGACCAGAAACGGTACGTCGGAATTCTCCGTCAGAACCACTTGACCCCGGAGGCTTTCGAGCAGCAGTTGGCGGACGATATTTGCTGGCAGAGGGTGGAAGCTTTCGTCAGAAGGCGGGCGCTAGTGACGGAGGAAGAGGTACGTGCCGATTTCCGGTTCAACCAGACACGTATTCAACTTGCGTACACCATTTTCGACCCGAGAGACTACGAGGCGGGAATCAGCCTGGATGAGGCCGCAGTTCAGGTCTTCTATCAGCAACACCGCGAGGAATACAAGGACCCGGAAAAGCGTCGCATCTCCTACGTGATTCTCCCGTTGGACGACTACCTTTCGGCGGTAACCGTTTCGGAAGATGAAATGCGACAGTACTACGAAGACCGGAACGAGAGCTTCCGTTATGACGAAGAGGTGCGGGCGAGACATGTCCTGGTGGAAGTGAAGCCGAATGCTTCTGAAGAGGAAGAGGCCGGGGCCCGGGCCGAAGCGGAGAAAATCCTTCAACAAGCCAGAAAGGGAGCGGATTTTTCCGAACTGGCCAGGAAATACTCCAAGGACACCGGTTCGGCCAAAAAAGGGGGAGACCTCGGGTTTTTCACGCGCCGGAAAATGGTGCGGGAGTTCGCCGACGCCGCCTTCAACATGAAGCCCGGAGAGATCAGCGACTTGGTGCGCACGGAGCACGGTTTTCATGTGATCAAGGTCGAGGAGGTTCGCCCCGAGCGGGTGGAACCTTTCGAAGAGGTGAAAGACCGCATCGAAGAATCCCTGAAAAAAGAGAAGGCCAGGGATCTGGCCTTCAAGAAAGCCCGCGATCTGTCTGATCTGGCCTATGCCCAGAGGGACCTCAGGAAAGCCGCGGAGTCCATGAACCTGGCCGGGAAAATTCGAGAGGAAACCTTGAGTGTCAAGGATGCGATCCCGGGGCTCGATCCGCCGAACCCGGAAATCGTGAGAAAGATTTTCGCCCTTTCCGAAAAGGAAACCTCCGATCCACTGGAATATGTTCATGGCTTCCTCGTGGCCCAGATTCTCTCGGTTCAACCCCCGGAGATTCTTCCCCTTGAAAAGGTCAGAGAGCGGGTGGAGAAGGAGCTTCGGGAGGAGAAGGCCCGTCTGGCGGCCGAAAAAGACGCATCGGACGTCCTGGCGGAAGCGAAGAAGTTGAACAGCCTGGAGCAGGCAGGCAAAAGCAGAAAACTGGAAGTCCGCCAGACGGAATGGTTTTCCCGCTCCGATCCCGACAAGAAGCTCAAGCTTCCCCCGGACTCCGGGAACGCCGTATTCCAGCTGGAACCATCGAACCCGTTTCCTGAGACTCCCCTCGATTTGCGGAAAAGGGTCGTGGTATGCCAGCTCCTGGGAAAGACCACGCCGGCCGAAATTCCCGACATTGAACGCCAGTCCATCGTCAAGCGCCTCCAGACGCAGAAGCAGGCCGCCCTGTGGCAATCCTGGATGGAAGAGCAGCGAAGAAAGGCCAAGATCAAGCAATTCCGGGAACTGTAACCCTTGGTGAGGGTCTCCGACGCGCACCGGCTCACGGGCTTGACACTCTCGCGTGTTAGGGGGGTTCGTCGTTCTTCAGGGGGTGGACGGGCGGAATCCGAACGGGCCCGATTTTACCGGGAAGCTCGGTAATGTGGCAAGGAATGCGGGCCTGCGGGGGAAGAAGCCCCGAAGAGGGTCGTGAAAAGGGCTTCCACCTGTTCCTCGGTTTGGTCGAGAGTCCCGCTGTTGTCGATCAGGTAGTGAGATCGTTCCCGCTTGGACTCGATGGGCAACTGCATTTGCAGGGTCTCCCGAGCTTGTTCGAAAGAGAGATTGTCCCGCGCCATGAGCCTCTGGATTTGAACCTCCCTCGGGGCATACACCAGGATGATGATCGTGAAGCGATGATCCAGGTTCGCCTCGAAAAGAAGTGGGATGTCGAATAGGATCGGGCGGCCGGGTTGAGACTTGAGGATCTCCTGCCAGCGCCTTTCCATCAGTTGTAGAATGGCGGGGTGGAGAATGGATTCCACCTGCCTTCTGCAGCGGCCGTCCCGAACGATCCTCTCCCTCAGAGCCCGCCGCTGAAGGGTTCCTTCGGCATCGAAGTAGGCCGGCCCCAGGAGTTCTCTGAGTTCACTCCACCACGGGGAACCCGGCGCCACGACCTCTCGGGCTGCCCGATCGGCATCCAGGACGACAGCTCCCCGCCGAGTGAACATTTCAGCCACTGTGCTCTTTCCGGTGGCAATCCCCCCCGTAAGAGCAAATCTCCCCCCTTCCGCCTCTGCGGGTTGCAGAGTCACGGGTTTCGGGCGGTTCCGATCTCCGGCGGTGGAATCAGTAGACGACATCCCCCACCGGTCGGGTGAATGTGTACTCAAAGGGCCTCTGGATGAGCTCTCTTCCCACCCGGTCCACGCTGTTGCTGGCCGCGGCGAAAGGCAGGGTGACCAAGCTTCCCGCAAGCCCGATTCCCATGGCCGCGATCCCAAGAGGCCGAAGAATCAGTACATCCGCAAGAATCAGCTCCCCTGGAGCGTCCCACTTGGCTACCTCATCGGCACGCGCCCCTCCGGAGGAAAAGGATTTTTGAACCTCTCCCGCCTGCGCCTGCACGGGCGCCACGAAAAACGACGCCAGCAGGCACACCAACACCACCAGGCTCAACTCTCGTTTCATGGCTTTCCCCCTGATTCATTCTTTTATTATCCCTTCGTCTCGCCGGCCGCATCACATGACATCTTTCTCACTCATTTCAATGGCTTTGTCAATTTCGGCTTTCAGTTGGGCAGGAATTCCCGGAATATCGACACTCAAAAATCCCCTCACGATGGTGGCCACCGCCTCGTCTTCCCTCAGTCCGCGAGACATCAGGTAGTATATTTCCTCCTGGGCGATTTTCCCTACCGCGGCTTCGTGGGACATTTCCACTCCATCGGCCCGCCCCTCCAATTCCGGGACGGCGTAGGTGATCCCCCCGTTGAGCATGAGGCCTCGGCACTCGAGGTGGGCCTTGACCTCGGGCACTTCCCCAATGAGATGGCCGCGGGAAATGATCCTTCCCCCATTGCTGATGGTTCGCGCTATGACTTCCGCGCGGGTCCCGGGCTTTTTCAGGAAAACCCGCCCACCCACATCGTATTCTGATCCGGGGGTGCCCACGATGATGCTGTAGAGCCGGGCCACCGCATTGTCTCCCCCCAGGGATATCGTGGGATAAGTCTGGAGCGTGCTGACCGGTTTCATACAAATGTAATTGTTGAGGAAAACGCCTCCTTCCTCGACCTGCCCCACCGAGCGCGGTCGAACCGCCATGTCCTCCGCCCAATTGTGGATCATCGTGAAGCTCAGCTTGGCGTTTTTCTTCACAAAAAACTCGGAAATCCCGATGTGAACCCCCCTGGTGAGGTGCGGAGATGTGGAACACCCCGTAATGATGTGCAGCTCCGAACCTTCTTCGGCGATGATGATGTTGTGAATGTTTTGCTGCAACCCGTCCTTATCGATGTAGAGACACGCCTGAATGGGATGGACGCTCCTGGCTCCAGGAAGAGCCCGGATGATATAGCCGTTGTGAAGATCCAGCTCGGCCGCCGCCGTGAACTTGTCGGCATCCACGGGCACTAGCTTCCAATAGTAATCCCAAATCCAGTCCAGCTCCTCCAATGCCTTTCGGATCGGGATGACTTCGATCCCTTCCTGCTTGCTCTTGCAGTGGACGACCGTGGTGTCTTTCTGAAAGTATGTTCCCGATCGCTCCTGCTCGAGGACGTCGACTCCGGACATGAGGAGCCTGAACCTCTCCTCCTCGGGCAACGCGTGCAGCTTCTCCTCCGGCAGATAGGCGTGGGGGTCCGATGTCTTCTGGAATTTCGCCAGGTCCACATCCGGACCGATGGTCGCCTTCTTTTCGACAGCCTTTTCCGCCCTGGCTTTCAGTTCGTCTCTATAGCGCATCGTACGCATTCCTCGTAGCCGATTTCACTAATGCATCGCAGGATTTCACGGGGATTCGAGGTACAGCTCAAAACCCCGTTGTAGAGCACCTGACCCTTATCCACGTCCACATAGTCCAGAATGTGACCCGTATGCGTGATGATCAGTCCCATCTTGTGACGTTCTCTTTTGGCCCGCAACCTCGATTTGGTCTCGATGGCTTCGCACTCCTTCTGCAGCAGTCTCGCGATGGTATGTCCTATGAGGGAGATGTTCTCGAGGTCGACACCCGATTCCGGTTCGTCAAACAGCATCAGGTCGGGATTTTGAGCCATGAGTTGCAACAGTTCGGACCGCTTGATCTCTCCCCCGGAAAAAGCAAGATTGACGTCTCTTTCGAGAAAGTCCTCGAAGTTTACCTTGGAGGCCAGTTTGTTCACTTCCATTTCATTATTTCTCGCACAAATCCGGACCATCTGCGCGACTTTCAACCCTCGGATCGTGGGCGGCCTCTGGTAGGACATACCGATCCCCAACCGCGCCCTTTCGTCGATGGGACTGTGAGTGATATCCACCCCCTTGAACAGGATCCTGCCCCCAACGATCTTGTATTGCGGATATCCCATGAGGGTCATGAGAAGGGAAGTCTTGCCGGAGCCGTTGGGCCCGAACAATACATGGGTCTCGCCCGGCTTAATCTCCAAATCAATGTGTTTGAGAATGACTTTCCCCGCAATTTCCACCTGCAGGTCTTCGACAAGCAACATCTTCCTTCTCCCCCCCATATATGGTACACACAGCCATGATGGAATATTCTCGGGGGTTTCATGAACCCTTATCCAAGGTATGATCACCCCTCGTGCATTTTTTATAAGCTCTCATGCCACCTTGTGCAAGCGAATTCCTCAAGCGGAAGTCGGTGGGAGGGGAGGTCTTTCCCCGGCGGATGGGCGTGCCGGAGCCCGGGAGGTATGAAAAGAAGGTCCTGGGATTCGACTGATCCGCCACATCTCTGCGGGGCTTGCAAGGGGGCATGACGGAGGAGGAAGGCCCGGAGGTGTTCCCGGCAATTCACCCACGTCCCCTTCCCGGGTTCACCGTTGTTTGCATGGAACGAGAAACGAAAGATGACTCACGTGGATTCCTTGACAATGGATGTCGACTCTATTCATGCTCTGCCTGCCGCCGACCTGTACCGCCGCCTGGCGACTCTTCCCGGAAAGGCAAGACTCGAGGCGATTTTGGCCAGAAAGGATGCGGAAGAGGTCGTTGCGGGTCTTCCGGTGCAGGATTTCTACCATCTCGTGGTGGAGATCGGGCCGGAGGACTCCTTGCCGCTTCTTGCCCGGGCTCGCGTGGAGCAGCTGAATCACCTGTTCGACCTTCAGTGGTGGAAAAAGGACCAGGTGGATTCCGCCAGGGCACTGGAATGGCTGACCCGTCTTGCTCGAGCCGGCGAGAAGAAACTCCTGGCCTGGCTGGCGGCGGCGGATTTCGAGCTGCTGGTGAGCCTGTTCAAGAAGTGGATTACCGTGGTCCCGGCGCCCGAGGAAGAGGATCTCCTGGAAGCTCGAGATCGCCTGCCCGTTCGCACCCTGGATGACCAGTTCTTTTGGGAATGCCTCTATCCCCGGTACGAAGATCTTGTGAACGGAATCCTGAGCCTCTTGTTTGAAACGCATCGAGGATTCTACCAGGAACTCATGAACAGCGTTCTCTGGGCGTCAAGTGTCGAACTCGAAGAAGATGCCTATCGATTTCACCGGGGCAGATTGGAAGACCACGGGGTCCCGGATTTTTACGAGGCGATGGAGATCTACCGGGCGGTCGAGCCCGCACAGTTCGCCCTGGATAAATCCGCGGCAACTCCACACCAGGAACATGGAGAGTCGTCCCCCTCCTTTGCCTTGGCGCTCCTCACGGAGAAGGACCTGCTGACCCAATCCCTGGGGACGGTTGAAAACAGGCTCCTCGCGGATACCCTGCAGATAGAGCTGGCCTCCGTGGCCAATCGAGTTCTCATTGCCGACCGGCTCTCCCTGGATTCTCCGGAGAGCCTTCGGTTCGCTGTGCAAAAGGCGGGAGCGTACCTAAACCTGGGGCTGCAACTCCTGGGCGCCCGCAGTCCCGAGGATGCGGTGGGGCTCCTGGAGAGACACTACCTGGAACATTTGTTTCGTCATGCCCATGGAAAGATCGTCGGTGTATGCGGGCGGCTTCGGAACATTCTTCGAAAAGGGTGGCTTTCTCGTTGGCCGGAAGGGATTCACATCCTGGACATGCCCTGGTTTGAAACGGCGGAACTTCTCGCAGGGAAAACCCCCCGGATCATTCGAAGAGACCTCGACAATCCGAGCGTTTCCCGGGAAGATTTCTTTCGGACTCCGGAAGACTTGAGGACGGCAAAGCACGCAATAGACGTGATTCGATCCGTGGGATCGCTTTTCGAGGCTTTGGGCCTGGAGTACACCAGTTTGGGCCGTCCCGAAGCACTGTGGGCCAGGGGCCAAATCCGAAGCAGGGCGGACATCACCCTCGCGGCGGTGGTCCTGTCGGCGGCAGGAAATGCCCTCTGGCGGGGGCAGTGGAGCCCACACCCCCTGCCGGTTTCGATGTGGCCGAGTCTCAAGCCCTTGCTGACGCCCCATGATGTCAGCAAAATGGTCCGCGACTGGATCCGAAAGATCCTGGCCGATTCATCCCAACAGGAGCTGGCCGAAGCCTATTTTGCCCCGATCCTGGCCGCCTATGCCGCCGAAATGGAGCCCTTCGGCGGCGGGCAAATTCCGGACCCCGAAATGGTGCGGTTTTTTCTCTTCACGGACCAGCAATGAGGCACGGCACCAGGAGGGACGGCTCTTTCGGAAGGGACCGGCCAAGGTCTCGGTTCCAGGAAAAAAACCCTCCCTCGACCCGGAATTGTAAGGACCCTCCCACCGGACGAATTCTCATTCGGGGATCCCCACCAATCCACAGCTTCCAAGCTCCCCGAGCCTGACCCGCACGAGGGTTCCCGGCGGAATGCTCCCGGGGGAATGGAAGCTCACGCGAAGATAGTTTTCGGAAGTTCCCGTGTACCAGCCGTTCCCCAGGTCGTTTTCCGTCAATACCTCGACCCAGGTACCCAGGGCCTGCTCCATGAAAGCGTATCTCTTTCGAGCGCCCAGGGTCCGGAGGGCTTTGGCGCGGTTCTTGAGCTCGTCTCCCACGATCCGGTGGGGCTGGAGCGAGGCAGGTGTCCCCATGCGCGGGGAAAAGGGGAAGACGTGAAGGTAGGTCAAGGGCAGCCGGCGAACCAGTTCCCAGGTTTTCTGAAAATCCGCCGCGGTTTCCCCTGGAAAGCCCACCATCACATCTGCTCCCACGGAAGCCGTGGGAAACAGGGATCGTATCCTCCAGACAACCTCGGAATATTGCTCCGGGGTGTAGTTGCGGTTCATTCGACGGAGGGTTTCTCCGTGGCCGCTCTGTAATGGAACGTGGAAGTGGGGACAAATCCAGGACTTGGACTTGATAGCCGGCAGGACGTCCTCCCCCAGCTCCATCACTTCAAGAGAACTCAACCGAACCCGTGGGGGCCGCACGGCCGTGTCCAAGCGGCGAAGCAACTCCGAAAACCGGCTCGGATCCGGGAAATCATGACCCCACTGGCCCAGGTGGATTCCCGTGAGCACCACCTCCTGGAAGCCTTCTTCCACACAGGTTGCCACTTGGGCAAGAGCGTTTTCCAGAGACAGGCTGCGACTCTTCCCCCGAGTGCGCGGAACGATGCAGTAGGAACAAAATGCGTCGCATCCGTCCTGAATCTTTACGAAGGTTCGCGCGTGCCCCTGGTGGGAACGTCGAACAGGAATGGTTCGAAAGGTACGGATGCGGCGAGGGTCGCCAAGGGCCACGAAAGGGTGATCCAGGCTGGCCGGTTTTTGAAGCCAGTGGACGAGATCATACTTTTGGTCATTTCCCAGGATATGAGTGGCTAACTTCTCACTGGCCAGCCGATCACCCTCGAAGGTTGCGTTGCAGCCGGCCACCACCACGGAGGCCGAGGGATTGAGTCGGAGCGCTCTGCGCAAAAGCTGCCGGGTTTGATAAGATGCCCTGGATGTGACGCTACAGCCGTGAACGAGGTACACATCGGCGCGGGAATGGAACGGTACCTCTTGAAATCCGCGATCCTCCAGGATCTCGATGAAGTAGGAAGACTCGTACTGGTTGACCTTGCAGCCGAGTGTCTGGATGGCGACGCGTAGGGTCATGATGGAGACTCCGCGGGTGGACATGGGTGGGTTGCACCCAAGAATCTCGAAAAGCGGGGAACGCTGTCGCAACGGCTTTTATGAAAAGGGCCGCCGCGGTCTTCAAGACGGATCGGGCGAGGGCGGTTTTCCATCAAAGGTAAGGGGTATGAAGCCATGGAGAGCAGGGGAGTGGCAAGACCGTCAATCGGAGGAATGTACCAGCCTGCGGATCGTTCCGCCTCCGAGCACCAAGTCTCCATCGTAGAACACGGCCGCCTGCCCGGGAGTGACGGCTCTTTGCGGTTCCCGAAACCGGATCTTCACCTCGGTCCTGCCGAGAGGAGACAGGAGGGCGTCCGCAGGCCGGTGCTGATTTCGGATTCGCACTTGGCAAAGGATGGGGTGATCGGGACACTCCATGGAAACCCAGTTTACGTGAGAGACCGTCAGTTCCCGCCGGTAGAGGTCCGGGGCACGGCCGACGGTCACGGTACCCGATGCGGGGTCCAGGTCCACCACATAATAAGGGGCGCCGGAGGCTATGCCCAAGCCTCGGCGCTGTCCGATGGTGTAGGCAAAAATCCCCTTGTGTTCTCCCAGCACCTTCCCCTCGAGATCAAGAATGGGGCCTCGGTCCGCATAAGGGGAGAGGTCCACCCGTCGCCTGACGAAATCCAAATAGGTGCCGGTCCGGATGAAGCAGATCTCCTGGCTCTCCCTGGGAATTCGTCTCTCGAGTCCCGCACCGCTCGCCCAGTGGAGCACTTCCTCCTTGAGGGTACCGCCCAGGGGAAATGCCGCGACCGCGAGCTGGTCTTGGGTCAAGCCGTAGAGGAAATAGGATTGGTCCTTGCGTCTATCGCGGGCCTTTCGCAAACCCCATCGGCCGTTTAGACGCTCGGGCGGCACCACTTGGGCATAATGACCCGTTGCCAGAAGGCCGGCTCCCAATCGTTGGGCTTCCTTCAAAAGTGCACGGAACTTGACCCTGGGATTGCATACGGCGCAGGGATTGGGGGTCAATCCCTCCAGGTAGGAAGCAAGGAAAGGAGCGATCACCTGGTTTTCGAATTCTTCCGTCAGATCGACTACCTGGAAGGGAATGCCTACTTGGGAAGCCAGCCCACGGAGATCTTCCTCCTGCCTCCGGTTCCGTGAAGATTCGCTCTGCCCGTCGGAGTACTCGGGAACCAGGCGCATATGGACTCCGAAGGGTTCAAGACCCTGTTCCTTCAGCAGAATCGCCGCTCGCAGACTGTCGACACCCCCGCTCATTGCTACTGCAACACGTGCTCGTCTCACTCTCGTCCTGTTCCAAATGTTCATCCTCCAGGGGAACGATCTTTTCGGGATGGCCCGCCTTGCGCCAGTAATCGTTCACGGCTGCTTTGAGAGCGTCGGTCCCAAGGTTCGAGCAGTGAAGCTTCTTGGGAGGCAGGCCGCCCAGGGCTTGCGCCACATCATCCCGGTTGACCTTCACTGCCTCCTCGAGGGTCTTTCCCCTGACCATTTCCGTGACCATGGAACTCACGGCAATGGCGGCACCACAACCGAAAGTCTTGAACTTGATGTCCGTGATGACGTTGTCATCCACCTTGATGGTCATGCGCATGATGTCGCCGCAATTGACATTGCCCACTTGGCCGATTCCGTCCGGATTCTCCACCTCCCCGATGTTTCTGGGGTTCATGAAATGTTCCAGGACCTTTTCACTGTAGTTCATTTCGATGCTCCGATGTTGTCCTCCAATAAACCCTCTTCCAAGAAATATCCTCTCGTTGGCGCCCGCAGGAAAATCCCGCTTCCGTCAGGAGACCAGGACCTTGTCAAAGGTGACGATCATGGCCCTCGAGGGACACACCTTCACGCAAAGCTCGCAGGCACTGCATCGCTCCGACTCGAACAGCACTTCCATTTCAGGCCTCAGGATATGCAATGCCCCGGTGGGACACACGGCCGTGCAAGCCCCACACTGGTAACACCGCTCATCATCCCTCCGAATGCCATGGGCCACAGGTTCCACGTGGACACCGACGTCCTTGAGGTATTGAATGCCTCTTTCGTAATCACCCCGCAGACCTTGCAGCTCAAGGACGACGATGCCTTCTTTGCGAGGATAGATCTGCGCCTTGAGTATGTTGAAGGTGAGGTTATAATTTCGGACAAGATTGGTGATAATAGGCTTGTCCACAATCTCTTTGGGAAAGCGCAATACCAGCATCCGGGAATACATGGGGAAAACACTCCTTCGGGTGGCGTGCATAATCGCCAAAATGTAACACCCGGGCTCCGAAAGCCCAAACTTTTTTTCAGGGGATGATGGGGATTGTTACGGCATCGAGAGCTTCCTGCGCGAAAACGGGACCGTCATCTCAGTAGACTCTCCCAGGGCATGATCCCCATGCTCGGCTCAAGGCTTTAAGAGGCCCGAATCTTTGCGGCTGCGGGCGGGCGGCAGGCTGTTGGACTCATGGACGGCAGGACAGGAAAGGAAGTGCCTTATGGTCGGAACCCCCTTTCAAGTTCGACTTGACCGGTTTCGAAGGTTGATGATGGAACACGAAGTGGATGCATTCCTGGTGGCCGTTCCCGAAAACCGGTTCTACTTGAGCGGGTATGGGGAAGAAGACCGGTACCTGACGGAAAGTTCCGGGTACCTCTTGATTTCTTTGCAAAGACAGTTGCTTTTGACGGATCCTCGGTATGAAGAAGCGGCAAAGATCCAGGCCCCCGATTTTGATCCATTGATCTACCGGAAAGGATTGGCCGAGCTTCTTGCCGAGGTCTTCTCCGACCTCCAGATCAAGGTGCTTGGGGTGGAAGGACATTACCTGACCTACCAGCAGTACAAGGAGGTGGAGGAAGCCTTGCGGAGTTCCCGGCCGGGTTCCCGGATCGTCTTCCCGGATGCTTTGGTGGAAAGCCTGCGGGTCATCAAGGAACCCTGCGAGATAGATCTCATCCGAGCCTCTCTGGATGTGACCGAGAAGGTCCTGAACGAGATCTGGCAGCGCCTGCAGCCGGGTATGACGGAAACGAACCTGGCCTGGGAGATCGAAAGCTCCATTCGCACAAAGGGAGCCCAGGCCGTGTCCTTCCCTCCCATTGTGGCCGGAGGGCCGAATGCCGCCCTCCCGCACGCCGTTCCCACCAGGCGGCCCATCGCCGAGGGGGAGACCCTGGTTTTGGACCTTGGTTCCAAGCTGGACCACTACTGCTCGGACATAACCAGGACCTGGATCTGGGGTAAGCCCGATGCCTGGGTGCGGGAGATTTACCGCATAGTGAGAGAGGCTCAGCTTGCGGCCCAAACCTCCATCCGGGATGGGGCCAATTCCGTCGAGGTGGATGGAGTGGCTCGCAAAATCATCGAGAACGCGGGATATGGTCCGAATTTCGGGCATGGCCTGGGGCATGGAGTGGGACTTGCAGTCCATGAAAAACCGGGCATCAGGAAACAAGATCCGACCATTCTTCGAGAAAACATGGTGATCACGGTGGAGCCCGGTATCTATTTGCCCGGCTGCGGTGGAGTGCGCCTCGAGAATATGGTAAGAGTGACCTCGAACGGTTGCGAGGTCCTCAACGAAACAAGCCTTTTCTACGAATTTTCCTGAGAGTCCCTCGTCTTGGCGTAGTCCGAAACGAGAACCGAGGAACTCGGGTGAATCCGAGTGCCCACCGAAAGAATCCCATGAAGGAATAGCGTCTCTTCCCCACTCCCCAGGCAGGATCCTAAGCATATGGAAAAGGCAGGTTTGATCTCCGGAGCCCTGGAAATCCTGGTGATTCTGGCCCTCATTGCCGCCAACGGCATTTTCTCGATGTCCGAGTTTGCCGTCATTTCGGCGCGCAAGCCCCGTCTCCAGCAACTGGCCGAAGACGGGAACCCGAAAGCGGCGGAAGCCCTCGAGTTGGCCGGATCGCCCAATCTCTTTCTTTCCACGGTGCAAGTCGGCATCACCCTCATCGGAGTGCTCACCGGTGTGTTCAGTGGAGCCACTATCGCCGACACCGTGGCCCAATGGTTATCCGGCTACGAAATTTTCCGCCCTTTCAGCGGGACCATGGCGTTTGTCCTGGTGGTCTTCCTGGTCACCTACTTCTCCCTGGTCTTCGGGGAACTGGTCCCCAAGCGCCTGGCTTTGTACTATCCCGAAGAGATCGCTTCCGTCATGGCCGCTCCCATGAGGGCCCTTTCCGTGATCGCTCATCCCGTCATCCAGCTTCTCAGCATTTCCACCGAAAGTATTCTGAAGGTTGCGGGGATACGCCCTTCCAAGGAGCCTCCCGTCACCGAGGAGGAAATCAAGGTGCTCATCGAGCAGGCAACCGTGGCGGGAGTGTTCGATGAGGCCGAGAAAACCATGGTGCAGAGAGTGTTTCGGCTGGGGGACCGCAAAGCCGGTGTTTTGATGACACCGAGGAAGAGAGTCTTCTGGCTGGATGTGAACGATTCCATTGAAAAAATCCGGCGACGCATTTCCAAAAGCAACTACTCGCGATTTCCGGTGATCGAGGGCAAAACCGGCAGGATTCTGGGTGTTGTTCATGTGCGGGACCTCCTGATAAGAAGCCTCCAGGGACAACCCTTCGATTTGCAAGCCTGCTTGAGACCCCCGCTGTATATCCCTGAAGACATGCAGGTCTTGAAAGTCTTGGAGCGTTTCAGGGAATCGGGCATGGAAATGGGGCTGGTGATCGACGAATATGGCACGGTGGAAGGCCTCATCACCTTGAACGACATCCTCGAGGCCATTATTGGTGATATTTCCTCCGAGGACGCCCGGGAGGAGCCACGAATAGTCCAGAGGGAGGATGGTTCCTGGCTGGTCGATGGCATGCTCCCCGTGGACGAGTTCAAGGAGCTTTTTCATATCAAGGGGGATTTGCCCGGGGAGAAAGCCGGATATTACCAGACGCTCGGCGGATTCGTCATGACCTGCCTGGGCCGCATTCCCCAGGTCGGGGATCGTTTTCAATTCCGAGGCCTCACCATTGAAGTCGTGGATATGGACGGACACCGCGTCGACAAGCTCCTGGTCATGAAAGAAGAGAGCAATGGCGTGGAACGAAGTTCGGGATGAAGGAGCTTCCGTATCCGGAGCGGCCCCTCCGGAATGAAAGGTTGAAATTGCCGGATTTCGTCGTGAAAGATATACGAAAATTTTAGATAGTTTTTATATAAGAATCAAATAGTTATGCGACTACAGGGAATCGCTCCCATCAGGTTGAAATTCCCTTGCATGAAAACAGTTCCGAAACACTTCTAAAAACGGTATAGTCTAAACGGGAGTGGAGGCTACGGTCGTACTTCCTTAAGCTTTCCTGTCGAATCCCGGATTCGTATAGCCCTTCTTCCCTCTCACTTCAAGCTATTTCCATCACTTGCACATGTTTTGCAAAGGTTCGTAATGATGCAAACGAGAACAGAGAATCAAGTCAACCGACTGAAATCAGCAGGATGAAAAGAAGCCCATGACACGGCATTTGGATAAAGATGGATCAATCCAGGGGATCTCCATCAAGGGATTGAGCGAGAGGGAGTTCCATTCCATCTATAACGTGGGCCAAGTCCTGAGGCTGAACACCGGTAGCTCCCTCATCCAGGAGCAGGAGGGAGTGAAGGAGGAGAGCCTGTTTCTCGTTCTCAAGGGCAGGATCCAAATCGACGAGGACTTTTCAGGACTCATTCAAGAAACGGTTTTTCGTGAAGGGGATTGGATTGGCGGGGGAATCGGCTCGGAGCAGCCCGGCCGGACCCGCCCTCTGGTTGCCGGGGAGCCCTCATCGGTACTGGTGTTGGATCCCTCGGCCCTGCAAAACCTCGATCTCAAAATACAGAATTTCATCTGGAAAAAACTTCACGAAACCTCCGTCCGCAGGACCCATTGCCTGGAAGACAACCTGAGGCATCTTTCCTCGGCCAACAAGCGTCAAGTGATACGGATGGGGGAATTACTCCAGGGGAGGACCAGGGGCTACGAGCAGGCGGAAGTCATCCTGAACATCCTCAAAAGTGTGCCTCGGTTGCCCGTGCACGTGTCCAAGCTGATACAGATGCTGTCCATGGAAAGCAGCTCGGCACGAGAAGTGACCCACCTGGCCATGGAGGACCCATCCCTGGCGGGGGAGATCCTCAAGGCGGTAAACTCATCCTACTATAGCCTTCAGCGAAGAATTTCCGACCTTTCCTATGCCATTGTCTATCTCGGATTCAACCAAGTGTACCATATCGTCATCTCGAACGGGTTGCAAAAGGTGATGCCGCGCACACCCAGGTTCGACGAACTATATCAGCATTCCGTGATCATTGCTCATCTTGCGTTCGAAATCGGGCAGCTCTGCGATCGCCGGAAGTCCTCGACCATGGGCACCATCGCCCTTCTCCACGAGATCGGCGAAAACATGGTCCTGCTGCTAAAAGCTCAAAATCCCAGGTGGTCCTTCATTGTAGATATGCTGGAACCCGCCAAGGTTGCCGCCATGTTGCTGAAGGACTGGAATATCCCCGACAGTATCTGCCAGACCGTGGAGTACCAATATTATCCAGAATTCCTCCCGCCTCAGGAGATTCCCACTCCCTACCGGGACCATGTCGCCGTCCTCTATGTGGCCCATGCAGCCTATGATTACCTCGGTGGCGGGGAAGAAGAGTTTCTCAAACACCTATACCTCCAGGAGTATCTCCGATTTCTGAAGCTGCCCGAAGCATCCATCGGCGCGCTGGTCGACAAGTACGTGCTGACGGATTTGAACATGAAGATTCACACCCTGCCCAAACACGTGCGGTCCTTTATTCTGAGGGGAAGGGTCGGATGAGTCCCGCGTTCGAGCTTATTGTTTCCGGATGTCCTTCCCCGTGGACGGACGGCGGACCCGCCCGATGGCAGCCAACGGCGGGAATGGTTGAGGCCGATAGAGAACCAGGAATCCACAAATACCCAAAAAGGAGGTCACTAATGAAATGGATCAGTCTGTTGGCGGCGGTCTTACTCTCGATCATGACGCTCCAATCATCTCCCGTGTACGCGGAGGGCCTGCAGGATGATATCGATCAGGCCGTCTCCATCATCCAGCGTTTTCAGGAAATCCCGGAAAAATCCATTCCGACGGCGGTGCTTCGAGATGCCAAAGGCCTTGCCGTCCTGACCGTGGTCAAAGCCGGCTTCGTTGTGAGCGGCAGAGGCGGTAAGGGGTTGGTGGTGGCAAGAACCAAAAAGGGATGGAGCGGACCTTGCGCCATTGGTACCGGCGGTGCCGGGTTCGGCCTCCAGATCGGAGGCCAGGTTTCAGAGTTCATATTCATCCTGAACACCGATGAGGCGGTACGCGCCTTTTCGAAAGGAAACCTGACCCTCGGCGCCGATGTGAGCGTGGCGGCAGGACCCGTTGGCCGAAGTGTGGAGGTCGGAGTCGCTCCTACGGCGGCGGTCTACACCTATAGCCGGAGTCAGGGCCTTTTTGCAGGCATCTCCCTCGAGGGAACGGTCATCGCCACGAGAGACGACGCCAACGCCAAGTACTACGGCAGGGCGGTCACCCCTCAAGAAATTTTGACCGGAAAAGTGAAGGTGCCCGCTGGGGCAAAGAAGCTCCAGAAGGTGCTTGCCAAGTACTGATCCCGCCACGCGATCCAACAGGGCGTGCACGAGACGTCACGGGGGCGGGTCCGCTTTCTTTTGCCGGACCCGTCGTCCCGATGTTCGCCTCAACCACAATCCCGACAGGATCGAATCCCTTACAAACGGGTTCAAAGATTCCAGGGGAGTTCTCCGGCATCCCTCCACGCCCCTGTGTGGCTGTATGCCTTTGACTCTCACGAATCCTAAATGAAACCCAACCTGAGCAAAATGAGCCTCTTCAAAACAGGGCACTCGAGAGAGGTCGACCCATCCGTCAATTTGTCAGGCACACATCCGCTTCTTGGGTGAGATCCACCCGGATCTCGTATACTCCCTTGGAAAAGGATGCCTCCATGAGGTACCCCAGTTTCTGAAAGACCCCCAGCACCTTCTCATTTCCGACGGAGCTGTAGGCAACAAGCCTGCCAATCTTTTTACTGCGGGCAATGTCCGTCAGGTGGTGTACAAGGAAGGACGCAACCCCTTTTCTCCCAAAATCCGGGTGGACCGCAAAGTCGATCTCCGCCGTGAGGTTTTCTTCCTTGACCTGGTAGCGCGCAATGGCAATGATTCTCTCCGCGTCTATTTCTCCGACGAGACCAAACAGGGTCATTTCGCGATCGTAGTCGATATTCACCATGCCCTGGACGTCATAGTGGGGATAGACCCTCATGTTGGACAAAAAACGAACGTAGGCCTCGTCCTTGGGCAGAGAATAAAAAAACTCCTTGAGAGCCCGCTCGTCGGTAGGTTTTGCAGGCCTGAAACAGACAGCCAGGTCCCCATCGAAGACCTGGATTCGCTCATATTCAACTGGGTACACGGCTTTGGGGGCGATGACGCGCAAAACGTCCTCGTGGAGATAGTTGAATTCATAGGCTGCCCGCATCAATTCTTCCCGGAAGTCGGGGTGAGCGATTCCGATGAGAGCCAGTGCCCGGTCACGGATGCTCTTTCCGTGCAATTGAGCGATGCCGTATTCGGTGACCACGTACTGGACGCCGCCCCGGGTGGTCACAACCCCGCTCCCCTCCGTCAGGGACCGGACGATCCTGGACTTCTGACCGTCCAGGGTCGTGGATGGAAGAACAAGAATGGCTTTGCCCCTGTATGACTGCATGGCACCACGGAGAAAGTCGATCGTCCCTCCCACGCCGCTGTAGATCTCATAGCCGACGGAATCGGCACATACCTGGCCCGTGAGGTCCACTTCCAGGGCCGAGTTGATGGACACCATCTTGTCATTCTCCGAAATCACCATGTAATTGTTTGTGTAATCGATGGGATACATCGCCACCATGGGATTGTTGTGGACGAAGTCATAGAGCTCCCGGGAACCCAGGCAGAAACTGGCCACGATTTTGCCGTGATGAAGGGTCTTCCGGGCATTGGTGATGACCCCCTTTTTGACCAGGTAGAGGTAGGCATCCGTCAGCATGTCCGCGTGGACCCCCAAATCCTTCTTGTCATGAAGAGCATAGAGAACGGCCGTGGAAATACTCCCAACTCCCACTCGGATGGTGGAACCGTCCTCGATCAATCTGGCCGTATGCTTGCCGATGTCCTCGGCAATCGGGTTCATGAAGGGCTGGCCTACCTCGAGAAGGGGTTCTTCGTATTCCACGACGGCGTCGATGTCTCGAATGTGGATGAAGGAGTCGCCCAGGGTTCTGGGCATGCGAGGGTTGACTTGCGCAATGACATACTTGGCGCTTTCCGTGGCTGCCTTGACAATGTCCACTGAAATGCCGTAACTCGAAAACCCGTGGCGATCGGGGGGCGACACCTGGATGAGCGCCACGTCCACGTGCTCGGCACCACTTCGAAAAAGAGCTGGAATATCTCCCAGGTTGATGGGTGTATAGTCGGCCCGCCCCTCGGCCACGGCCTCCCTGCTGGCGACTGCCACAAAGAATGATTTCAGCCGGCATTTGTCGAAGAAGCTCGCCTCGGTGTATCCACTTCGTCCGACGCTCAGAATATGCAGGATTTCCACATCGGCCAAGAGCGGGACAATCTCCTCGAGTGTGCGCACAAGGTGTTGAGGTTCCCCGCACCCGGAACCGATGAAAATGCGGTTCCCTCGCTTGATTTTGCGCAGGGCTTTGGCAGCCGTGGTCGTCCTTTCATGGTAAATAGACTGCCACGGCCGAGCCGTCGAATCTTCCCGTTCAAAAATCTTATCCTGGGCAGAAATCTCCACCATTGTATCGTCCTCTTGGGGGACTCAAAATCTCATCCCTGTCCCGCCCCGGGGGTCCTCCGGGAAAGAAAGGCCGCCAGCAGGACCCCGGCGGCAATCATGATGAGGCACAGGACCTGTCCCATCGTGAAAAGGCCCGCGACGAAACCGATCTGGGGGTCCGGTTCCCGGAAGAACTCGAGGAAGAACCGGAAAATGCCGTAAAAAACAAGAAAGAACGCGACCATCATCCCGTCTCGAAACTCTCTCTTACGAAGTGTCCAGAGAAGAAGAAAAAGTACGGGACCTTCCATCAATGCCTCGTAGAGCTGGGAAGGGTGACGAGGCATGGGACCTCCTCCCGGAAAAACCATTGCCCAGGGTACGTCGGTGACCCGCCCCGGTAATTCGGCATTGATGAAATTGCCGATCCGTCCCAGGCCCAACCCAATGGGGACCGTGACCGCCGTGCTGTCGGCAACCACCCAGAAGGGGAGCCTTCTTCGCCGGCAGAAGAGGAAAGCGGCAAGCACGGCCCCCACGAGGCCCCCGTGAAAGGACATGCCGCCCCGCCAGGTAGCGATGATTTCAAGGGGATTTTCCAGGTAGAAAAGATACGCATGATATTGATAGAAAAGAATGTATCCCAATCGAGCTCCCACGATCACGCCGATGGCCAGATAGAACACCAGGTCCTGGACCACAACTCCCGTCAAGCCGATCTGCCGGGACCGCTCCTGTCTCTGGATGAACACATATGCCCCGAGAAAGCCGAGGACGTACATGACCCCGTACCATCGAACATGGACGGGCCCGATGGTGATGAGGTCGGGATTGATTTGCGGATAAGGAATCATCGTCGGTTTACACTTCTCCCATACACCTTTGCCCTGCCACCATAGCACCACAGTGGAGGCAATTCAACCAGGGAGGAATTGTGACCACACTAAGCCGAGGCAGGAGCAGCCGGTCCGGCCGGGTCGTCTTCCATCACCGCCCCGACGGCTCGGCCCCTCTCGAAGAACGGACACAGGTTGACCCGGCAGGCGTGCGAGTTATGAAACATCAGGAAACCAAAAAACCTGGAAACGAAGTCTGCAGCGCGTTGACAGTCGGGCGAATGCTGTGACATAGTAAGGGAGGTTCAAGTCGCTTGCAACATAGGTGGAGAGAGGTCTTGGAGCATCCTCCGACAGAATCCCTCGGATGTCTTATCAATGGTCAATGGAAGACGGGGCGTGATCGTCACCCCGTTTTTAATCCTTCCACGGGCGAAATTCTCGCCCAAGTCACCATCGCTGATCGGTCCATGGTCTACCTGGCTTTGGAAGGGGCACAGGAAAGCCTTCCTTCATGGCGATGTCTGCCGAGCCTGGAAAGGGCGGAACTTCTTCACAAATTTGCCGCCAGGATCCGGGAAGAAGAAGAGCTTCTTTCCCTCCTTCTCTGCAACGAGGTGGGAAAACCCATCCGGAGCGCCAGGGAAGAAGCCCTGCGCACGGCCGCTTTGGTGGATTTCTTCGCGGAAGAAAGCCTGCGGCTCGTCGGACAGATGCCGCTCCGGGGCTATCCAAGGGAGCAGGTTCTCATCGTGAGAGTGCCGGTGGGCGTGGTGGTGGCCATCACTCCTTTCAACTATCCCTTGAGCACGCTCGCCTGCAAAGTCGCTCCAGCCCTGGGGGTCGGCTGTACGGTCGTTGTGAAACCCGATGAACATGCCCCCCTCAGCACCCTCGAGCTGGCCAAAATAGCGATGGAAGTCGGGTTCCCTCCAGGGGTGTTCAATGTTGTCACGGGTCCCGGATCTGAAGTAGGACCCTTCCTTCTGGACCATCCCATTCCGGGGTTGATCAGCTTCACCGGCAGCCTCGAGGTAGGCAAACAGGTGCAGGCGGCGAGTGCCAAGTGGGTTCGCAAGGTGATTCTGGAGCTTGGAGGCCATTGTCCGGCCTTTGTGTGTCATGATGCCGACTGGCCTGCCTTTCTGGATGTTCTGGTATCTCAAAGCCTGAAGAACAGTGGTCAATACTGTTACCGCCCCAGTCAAATCCTTGTAGACTCGAGGATCTACGAAGACTTTGTAAAACAATTCGTCACCCGGGCATCCAGGTATCGAGTCGGACCTGCAAGAGACCCCAATGTGGAATTAGGTCCCCTGAACAACCGCGAGCTTTTTGCCAAGGTCCGGGATCAGGTCGCCGGCGCCGTCAAAGAGGGGGCAAAGCTGGCCCTGGGAGGCCATACCCTCGATCGGCCGGGGTTTTTCTACGCGCCCACCGTCTTGACGGAGATCGAGCCCTCCATGCAGATCCTCCGGGAGGACGTGTTCGGACCCATTGTCCTGCTCGGTCGCTTTGACGACATCGAAACGGCAATCAGCCAGGCCAACTCCACCCCCTATGGTCTGGCCGCCTATCTTTTCACCGGGGATTTGGGGAATGCCATCGAATGGGCTAACCGAATCCAGGCCGGAAGCGTCTGGGTCAACCGAATCCACCCGGCCTACCCCGAGGCACCATTTGGGGGAATGAAGCAAAGCGGATTGGGACGGGAAAGGGCTCATGTCGGGGTAGAGGAATACACGGAACTCAAGACGATTTACCTGTGCTATTAGTATTCAACAAACCCCGGTCCCGGACCCGTCGGAATGGGGCCAGACGGGCGTCATCCAGGACTTCCGCTCCACAGTTGGCGGCACAGGGTCGTCGTTGCCCCCTCCGTAGGTCGATGGGGGCCGGTGGAACCACTACAAAAAGAGGAAGGTCATGTTGCCCATCGTGTGTGTCGTAGGCGCGTCCAATGCGGGAAAGACGACTTTTCTGGAAAAATTGATCCCCGAGCTGACAAAAAGAGGTTACCGGGTGGGATGTCTCAAACACGGCTCCCATGGCTTCGAGATGGACCATGAAGGCAAAGATACCTATCGCCTCCGACAGGCAGGCGCTCAAGCCATTGCGATTGTATCCCCCGACCAGGTGGCGACCATCCGCCGGCTTGCCGGGGAGCTTTCCCCGGAGGAAGTGGCGGCTCGGTTCTTCTGGCGAGAAGATATCCTTTTGACGGAAGGCTACAGGCAATCCGATTTTCCTAAAATCGAGGTTTTCCGATCCGGAATCGAGGCAAAACCCATTTGCACCCGGAAAGATCACCTGGTGGCACTGGTCACCGACGATCCATCGAGGGTGGAAGTCCCAAGGTTCGGCTTTCACGAGGCGGACAAGGTGGCGGATTTCATCGAGGAACGGTTTCTGAAGCATCGGAAGAAACACCGGATCCTCGTCCAACTGGACGGGAGGCGACTGCCCATGAACGATTTTGTGCGGGATATCGTTGTGGGAGTCCTCCGGGGAATGCTGTCCAATCTGAAGGGCTGGGACCATCCCTCGACGGTGGACATCCACCTCCGGATCGAGGATCGATAGATGATTACGGGGGCCATTCTGGCCGGCGGCAAAAGCCTGCGCTACGGTAGAAACAAGGCGATGGAGCTCTTTGACGGGGTGCGGCTCATCGACCGGAGTGTGGCCGCCCTCGCTCCCCACTGCGATCCGATCTTTGTAGTCGCCAATAACCTCACGGACTATGTGGGAGTGAACACATTCCTCCTGAGAGATCTCGTTCCCCATCAGGGCCCCCTGGGGGGGATTTGCACGGCCTTATGGTTTAGCCCACATGAATGGGTGTTCATCAAGGCGGCGGATATGCCGATTCTGGTGCCAGAGGTCCTGACCCTAATGATTGGGTTGAAGGAAGACCATGATGCTGTGGTCCCGGTACATCATGAACGATATGAACCGCTCCTGGCCCTTTACCGTCGGCGCTGCCTTCCCGCCGTAACCAGGGCGCTCGAAGGCTCCGACAGAAAGGCCTTCACCTTTTACCGCCAGGTAAGGGTTCGATTCCTGCAAGAAATCGAGTGGAAGGCGGTGGACCCCGATGGTCTCAGCTTTAAGAACGCAAACACCCCCGAAGAATTGGCAGCCCTGGAATGGAACTGGAAAAAGCAAGGGAATTGACACTTCAGCTGGCTCACGGTGCCGGGGTAGAGTGGGTCGGGCTGGATGGTGCCTTGGGCAGAGTACTGGCCGAGGATATACGGGCGGTCCGGAGTTTGCCTTCTCGACCTCGCTCCCGCTTCGATGGTTACGCTCTGTGCAGCGAAGACACCGTGGCTGCACGGGCGAGCTTTCCCATTCAGCTCGATCTTCTCCCGGGCATTCTCACTGCGGCGGATTCGCACGACAAATCGGTAGCTGGGGGCCAATGCATCCGGATCCTCACGGGTGCCTGCCCTCCCAGGGGCACCGATGCCGTGGTTCCGGAAGAAGAAGTCCTAGGGGCCGGAAATTGTCTCGAAATCCGTCGGACAGTGCCCGCCGGCAGGGGGATACTCCCGGCAGGAAGTGATATTTTGCAAGGAGAGCTACTCCTACTGAAAGGCTCTTTTCTCACCCCTTCGAGGCTGGCCATGCTGGTGGCCATGGGTATCGCGCGCCTGCCGGTTTTCCGGCGCCCCGTGGTAGCCGTGCTGGCCACGGGAGATGAAATCATAGAATTGGGGCAGCCTGCCGAGGGTTCCACGATCTTTTGCAACAGTCGTTACCTCCTGGGCTGGCTGGCAACCCTGAACGGAGCCGAAGTGATTCACCTGGGAGTCAGTCGGGACGATCCCCATACCATCGCTTCCTTTCTGGAAGAGGTCAAAGCTGATATTCTCATCACCACAGGCGGGACCGGTCAAGGAGAAAGGGATTGTGTTTCGAAGGCTTGGAAGCTTCTGGGGGTGGAGGCCCTTTTTCGCGAGCTCAATGTCTCTCCCGGGAAGAACGCCTCCATGGGAAGCCGGGGTGCCAGTGTCTTCTGGGGCCTGCCCGGAAACCCCTGGGCGGCCCAATTCATTTTCCAGGAGTTGATTGCTCCCATGCTCTGGAAAAGGCTGGGAATTCAATCGCCCTCCCATTTCGAGCTTCCGGGCCGCACATCTCATATCATCAGGAAAAGGAAAGGATTCCACAAGGGGATCAGGGGAACGCTGTTCCTCCGGGAGAGTGCCGTTGTCTTCAAACCTGCCGTGGAGGGATTGCCTTCCATGTTCGAACTCGTGCGGGATCACTTTGCCTATACGCTTTTGGGACCTGATGTGGTAGAAGTACCCGCAGGAGGGAGTGTCCGGGTACGCGTACACGATCTTCCATGCCTGGCCCTCCAATGGGCCGATACAGTCGATCGGTGAGAGGGTATGCCTGAGCTGTTGCGGGAAAACAGGCCCCTTGAGGTACGAAATGGGGAGAGGGGCAGGAGGACGGTCCCACCGATCGGCCTCCCGTTCGCGGATGGCCTTTCACACAGCATCCGGAACCACGACCTTCTGAAGAGACCCTGACCGAAAGGATCCTATGCTCAAGGGCACGCCCGTGGAAGTGAGCTATTATCGGTTCCTGGAACGCCACATGGTTCCAAAACTGGTTCATTTGAGGCTCACACCCAATCATATCACTCTGCTCGGTCTGGTTACCAGCGTGCTGGCGGGACTTGCTTTTGCCTCCGATCCCTTTTGGGGGGGGATTTTGACCTTACTCACCGGACTCCTGGACACCCTGGATGGGTCGTTGGCCCGGGCTTTGGGCCAGCCGAAAAAGTTCGGCGCCTTCCTCGATTCCGTCCTCGATCGGTATACCGAACTCATCATCTACTTGGGTATATGGTGTTATTTCTACCGGGGAGGCGGAGCAACCCCCTTTTTTTCCCTGATCCTTCTCCTGATTCTCTTTGGATCCCTGATGGTGAGTTATACCCGTGCTCGGGCGGAAGGTCTTGGTGTTCGCTGTCTCGTGGGGACCTTTCAGCGCGGCGAAAGAATCATCCTCATCGGGCTGGCGGGGATCCTGAATCCCGGCGTCAATTGGATTGCGGGTGCACAGACCGGTCACTGGACCCGGGACCTCGCTCTGGTCACGGTTCTCCTCGCACTGGCCGTAGGCACGAACCTGACGGCTCTGTGGCGCTTTCTGCACGTGCTGAATCGTCTTCGTCAGTAAGGAACCCAACCCTTTCAGTAAAGGCGGATCTCGGCGGGGTGTGTTGTTCGAGGGACTCGTCAAACGCACAGTTCTAATGAGGATTGGTGCTCTTCTTCAAAACGATTCGATCTTCCTCACGGTAAATCTCGAAAGAATCCCCGACCTCGAAACCCAGTTGTTCGATGAGCAAAGCTTTGTTGAGGGTGATGCTGCCGCTCTGGCCGATGGTCCTGAAGTTGGAAGTCTTGATCAACATGGTCGGCTTGGTGGTGTATTTCTCCCGACGCCGAACAATGGAACGGTCTTCCGGAGAAGATATCAGCCGGGTGGAATTGTGCTTATTGAAATCCACCCGTGGAATTTCGCCCAGCTCCATCAATCCTCTCAGGTACAGGTCCTGCACCTCACTTTTGAATTTGATCCCGAAGAGCTTCTGGACCGATTCCAAAGACCGTCCATTGCGTATTTCATTTACCACGAGTTTGGGATCGATGTTCTTATACTCGACCTGCATTTCCTTGTCCTTTCTCTCTACCAAAAACCCGTCACCTGCGAAGCGTAACCAACAACCGTCCTTCAAAATCAGGAACCCAGCGGAGTTCTCCCCCCGAACCCAGGAGCGGCAATTGAAACCGTCCATCCTGTTCCGCCCTCTGAAACCCCTCGAGCCGCTTCATGGGTGCGAAAAGGACGCTTCTCCCACAACATGGTTCGGAAACGCAAGAAGCCTCTTTCGGGTTCGCAACCGCGTCCCCTCACTCGAGCGGTCTCCCTGATGGAATTGCTTTGTTTCCCGCAAGCCTTCTCGGATTGAGGAGGAATTTGGAGAACCGACCTCTTTCTTCGCTCTTCCTACCTAGACACACTGGTCACAGGAAACCGGAGCCTTGTTGTAATTGGGGTGCACCACCTGGCGAAGGAGTTATGTTTGTGAGGAGTTGCCCTGCCTGTGGCAAGGGCCTGGAATCCACCATACCCTAATGAATGATCCGTTCCTTGTCAAGGATCGATCCTTTTTCTCCTTCGATTTTCCCATCTCCATCTCCTCCAGGCATGGGGAATGAACGGGTACCCTCCTCTTTTGTATCCCAAAACGGTCTCCACCCTCGATCGACCAACCTCGCCCTGATTTCTCACCACCTGGAGCTGATATTCACTCTCTTCGGCATCCGTCTCCCTCCGGTCCACGCATACGAAGGAGGATATTTCGCCAACGGGTCCCTATTTCTGAAACAGCTTCGAATCCTTCACGAGGAGGACTCGGCACTTATTTTCCCGAGGTCGGTCTTCCCTTGACGAGCAGGGGAGCCCCTTGTTATTTTTGCGGCCTGTTTTTTTCAGTCATAAGCGCGATCTCATTGCCGATTTATCTTGAACGGCGGCCTGTTCGCCTCCGGGCGGCCTGGGTGCGATGGCGCTTCGGAAGGAAAAGTCACCCAGCGGTTTTTCGCTTTTTCTCCCAGCCCGGAGATCGTCCTCCCTTCGGCTTCGGCCCCGGTATTCACCAGTAGAATGGGTCCTTGGATCTATTCTACCCCCACCTGCTCATTACCGACCGGTCTACGGAGGTGAGGCCCCGGGACGGCCTCTTCAAGCACCGATTTGAAAATGAGAACGCTTCACATGATCGGGTGGAACATCGAGTAGGGGTTATGGTTACAATAAAAACAGAGGAATCGGTGGTTTGCCGAAATCACGACCCGATTTTCATTTTTGGCCGTCCGAGCCACGGAGGGGTTGATCGAACGGTAAGGGTGTCGTACAAAAATGCCTGGAGAACATCCGGGCTTTTTTCATGGAGGGAAGGTTATGACAGCGGATCTAAAAAAGATGTATCGAACGGTGATGGAAGATCATTTCCCCGATTCCCTGCGTATTTTCTTCGGGGACCAGGAGCTCAGGTACCGGAAACGAAGCTGGAAATTTCCTGACGACAAGACGGGAGAGCTCATTGAAAAGGGTTTGCGATACGGGGAGAATCCAGGACAAGAGGCCGCCTTGTACGAGCTGGTTGGAGGACATCTCAAACTCGGGGAATGCCGTTTCATCGAACCGGGTCTGGGATTGGTCAGCGCTATTCGGGAGGAGGACATGCTCCAGGAGGGAAAGCATCCGGGAAAAATCAACCTCACCGACCTGGACAACGGCCTCAACATCCTGAAATTCCTGATGAAGAAACCGGCGGCGGTCATCCTCAAGCACAACAACCCCTGCGGGGCCGCCTATGGCGAATCCCTTGCCCGGGCTTACCATCGGGCCAATCGCGCCGATCGCATTGCTGCTTTCGGGGGCTGTGTAGTGTTCAACCGGTCCGTGGACAAGGAAACAGCCGAACTCGTGGCCCAAAACTACCTCGAAGTCCTGGCTGCCCCGGACTATGAAGAAGGTACCATGGAAATCCTCAAACGACGATCGAACCTCCGGATCATTCAGATCGCCGGAATCAACCGGCTGACCGACTACGCCCTTTCCAGGTTCGTGGATTTAAAATCCCTGATGGACGGCGGTCTCATCGTTCAGCAGTCTCCCCTGAATCGCATACGGGAAGCCGGGGATCTCAAACCGGCCCAGGCCACACACAACGGCAAGCTCTATCGCATCCGCCGAGAACCCTCGGAACAGGAGCTCCGGGACCTGCTTTTCGGCTGGTTTGTGGAACAGGGGGTCACCTCCAATTCGGTTCTGTACGTCAAGGATGAGTGCACCGTCGGCATTGGTACGGGGGAGCAGGACCGGGTTGGGGTGGCGGAGATCGCTGTTTTCAAAGCCTACCAGAAATATGCGGACGCTCTTTGCTTTGACCGGCACAAGATCTCGTACAAAGAGCTGGAATTGGCCGTCGAGAAAGGGCAAAGGCCCAGGGAGCAAAAGATGGAGATCGATCTCCAGACCCAGGAGGCCAAAGGTGGGCTCCGGGGAGCCTCCATGGTTTCCGATGCTTTCTTCCCGTTCCGCGACGGCGTCGACGTGGGACTGCGTCAGGGCATCACAGCGGTGGTGCAGCCCGGAGGTTCCATAAGGGACTGGGAAGTCATCGAGGCCTGCAATGAAGCCGATGCCACCATGGTGTTCAC
This sequence comes from Syntrophobacteraceae bacterium, assembly GCA_018053185.1. Taxonomy (GTDB): domain Bacteria; phylum Desulfobacterota; class Syntrophobacteria; order Syntrophobacterales; family Syntrophobacteraceae; genus JAGPLX01. The sequence goes on along the minus strand of JAGPLX010000004.1, from coordinate 48,358 downwards.
GGAACAGAGGGCGTTCAAACACTGAAGACCTGCGGGCAGGTCATGAGGGACTACCTTGGAACCTGCCGCTGTCCGGTAAGTGCAGTGCGGCATCATTCAACGGTCCCTTCTGGTGGGCACGGCCCTTTATGCTGCTTGGCAGAGACTGGATGCACGGTTCTGCCAGGCTGTCCTAGGAAAGAATCTCGGGGTTGGGGTTCCATGGCGGGACCAGGTCCTGGGCAAAACCGAGCTGATCGAGGATCCTGGCAACAATAAAACGAGCGATGTCCTCGATGCCCAGGGGGCGATGGTAGAAGCCGGGCATGGCTGGCAACAGGATGGCCCCGGCTTCGGTAAGTTTCAGCATGTTTCTTAGATGAACGCGATTGAGAGGGGTTTCCCGGGGCACCACCACGAGAGGGCGCCGCTCTTTAAGGCACACATCGGCTGCCCGGTGGATGAGATTCAGGGACAATCCATTGGCAACGGCCGCCAGTGTCCCCATGGTGCAGGGCACGATCACCATCCCGTGCGCGGAGAACGACCCACTGGCCGGGGGAGCGAAGAAGTCCTTCTCATTGTAGCATCGAACGGTCGGCGGCAGATCCTGCTCGAGGGGGATCCCGATCTCCAACTGGTACACAAGTCTTCCGGCACTGGATGGAATCAGGTGGATTTCCACCCCCTGCCTCGACAGGTACCGGAGCAAGGTCCTGGCATACACTGCCCCGCTCGCTCCCGTTACGGCCACTATGAGCTCTTTTGGGCTCAAACCATTCTCCCTGTTCCAGACTTTCCCCATGGCAAATTCCCGGTCAAGACGGACAAGACCGTGGGCACAGCCTGCTGGATCCGGCCGAAGAAAGCCCGAAACCGTCCAATCACACCACACCGGCCGGAGCGGGAAAAATGTCCACGGGGGGCTCCTCCCCGATCTCTCCCATCTTCACCAGAAACTGGAAAAAGAGCCGGAGTCCCCGTACCTCCTCGTCCCCGAGTTCATACCTCAAGCACCGGTAGTAGTCATGCAATCCATGGCGGCTCAGGACTCCCCGCAGCGAAGCCTCCCGACACACGGGATCCAGATGATCCCGTCCCCATTTCTTGGCCCGGGACAGGGTTTCCAAGGCCGGCCCCAATTCCCCGTTCCCTCCTTCCACCGCTTCACGCTGAATGATCCAAACGGCGAAAACGAAGGGAATCCCCGTCCAGGAATGCCAGGCCTCTCCCAGGTCCAGGACATGAGGGTAGAGAGAATGGTTGCGAAGCACGAGGGCCTCGTCTCCGATGGCGAGAAAAGCCGTCGGATACCGGTTTTGAGACAAGGCTTCGGTACAGTCTCCCACATCGAAATTCGCTCGAACTCCCAGGGAAAAATCAAATAGTATACGGAGCAATGCCACCGACGTGTGCGACTGAGCACTGACCAAAATCGTCTGCCCCGAAAGTTCCCGAACGGGCACCCGACTCATGAGCAGAACACTCTTGACGGGGCCCCGGCAACTGATGGACAGGTTGGGAAGTATATAGTACCGCCCGGGGTGTCGGGCGTACTCGATGGAGGAAACAACACTCAGATCCAGTTTTCCTTCGGCCATGAGCCCATTGAGGTAAGCCGGGGTACCCGAGATGATCTCAAACGGGTGCGGAAGAATTCCGCACTCCAGAGGGTAGTAGATGGGAAGGACATTCAAGAAGCCGATTCTTCCCAGTCTCAATCGGCGCCCGGGTGATGAACCCATTGGTATTCTCCTTCTCTTCCGCGGTACAGGATGGTTTCACTCAGTTGGACTTCCCGGATCGAAATTGGAAGAGACACTGAAATCAGGACAGCCCTGCTTCCCGGCCGAATGGTTCCGTATTCTCCCTGCATGTGAAGAGCTTCAGCCCCCCCCAAAGTCGCCGCCCTGAGAAATACGTCGGGGGAAATCTCCGGGTGGGATTCCATGGCCAGACAGGCCTCGGCGAACAGGCTCAAGCGTTCATTGCTTGCCAGACTGTCCGTCCCGAGAGCCCAGGGAATGTTCCAACGGACAGCCTCCGGGATGTTCGCCTCCCCGACGTTCAGATTCCGATTGCTTCGAGGGCAAAAACACACCGAACATCCCCTTGCAGCAATGATTTCCCAGTCGCGACGGCTGAGATGGACACAGTGGACCAGGAGGGTTCCTTCATCCAGGACCCCCAGACGGTCGAGGTATTGAACCGGGGTGGTGCCGGGAGGTTTCCAGCCCGAAACCCATTTTCCCATGCTTTCGAGAAGATCCCGGCAGAAACCGGTCCCCCGCCGGAGAAACTCGATCTCGTCTTCATGCTCCGCCACGTGAATGGAGAAAAGAAGCTGGCCCTTCCGACTCACTTCCTTGGCCTCCCGAATGACGGCCCCTGCAGTCGAATAACAGGCATGGGCAGCCAGTCCGCCGCAGGTTTTCGTTCCAGGCACCTCCAGTGATGATTTGTAATGCTCGTCACCCAACACGGATTCGAGGCCCGGCTGGTTGAAGCCGATGACCTCGAGAAAGGATTTTCTTGCCACCCATGGGGAACCCTCCGGCAAGGTGAAAGTCGCTCCATTGGTGATGTCCGCGCAGAGCGCCGTTGCTTCCTCGAAGAGACACCGTTCCCCTTCTTCCAGTGCCGTCCTCTGGTCCTCCACGGAGAGGCCGCGTCGGAGAGGAAGCAATTCTTCCAGCCACCGGGCAAAGTTCGGTTGCGGCAGGCAAATGAGTCCTTGCAGGCCGGTGAGCTCCAAATGGGTATGAGCGTTCACCAGGGCAGGCATCAGGGCACAGTCTCCCTGGTCATGAATCGCTGTATGGGAGGGGCACCGGGTTCTCAAATCCCGAAAGCGGCCGACCGCCGTTACCCGCCCCGAGTGCACCCAAACCCCCCCGTCCTGCACGGGAGGACTTCCCATGGGAATCACCCAGGCAGCCCGATGCAAAACGGAAAGAGTTTCGGTGATAGACCTCATGGCTCGACCCACCGGTAATCCATAGTCCGCCGGCGCGGGACGAAACCAGCGCTGCGTATCACTCTGCGAATTTCCTCCACCGGCATTCTGAAACACACACCCGCCGCAGCCACGACGTTCTCCTCGATCATGGTGGATCCAAAATCGTTGGCTCCAAAGCTCAGGGCGAGTTGAGCGATTTTGGGACCCATGGTGACCCAGGATGCCTGCACATTGTCGAAATTGTCCAGGACAAGCCGGGAGACGGCCAGTAGTCTCAAGTAGGAAACTGCTGTTTCGGGGAAGCGATTGATGGCCGTGTTGTTTGGCTGAAACGACCAGGGGATGAAAGCGGTAAAGCCTCCCGTGCGGTCCTGCAGGTCCCGGAGAGCAAAGAGATGTTCCAAACGGTGACGGGGCTGCTCCTCATGTCCGAACATCATGGTGGCCGTGGTCCTGAGCCCCTGTGCGTGGGCTTCCTCCATCACATCCAACCACTCTTTGGCAGAACATTTTCTGGGAGAGACCTTCTTGCGCACCGAATCCACGAGGATTTCCGCCCCTCCTCCGGGAATCGAATCCAGGCCGGCGCTCCTCAGTCGCCTGAGAACTTCCGAAACGCCGATGCCTTCGATCCTGCTGAAGTGAACAATTTCAGGAGGGGAGAAAGCATGAACATGAATCGAATACCGGTCCTTGATGAATGCAAGCATTTCCTCGTAGAAAGAAAGCGGCAAGGCAGGATGGTGTCCGCCCTGGAGGAGGATTTGTGTTCCCCCCAACTCGAGGGTCTCCTCGATTTTAGCCCCCAGCTCCTCTCTGGACAGGACATAGGCTTCGGGATGACCAGGAGGACGAAAAAACGCGCAGAATCGGCATGCGCACACACAGACGTTGGAATAGTTGATGTTCCGATCCACTACGTAGCTGACCGTAAGATTCGGGTGCTTCTGCATTCGGACCCGGTGAGCAAGGACTCCCAGGTCGTAGAAATCGGCGTTCTGGTAGAGATCCATGGCCTGGGAAAAGGTGAGACGAGGGCAACTCTCCCGAGGAATCGGTTTCTCCATGGGGACCATCGCGGTATCCTCTCAAACTCTTTTGCCAACCGGCTCGAAGAAACAATTGCGCTCAACGGGGTCGAATCCGGCCTCGGTGATGACCCTCTCGAGCTGGGAACGCGTGAGGGCCTGTTCGGATTGCGCTCCAGCCATATGCCCGATCCGTTCCTCCATGACCGTGCCATCGAAATCGTCGGCACCAAAATGCATGGCCACCTGGGCAAGCTTGACCGTGAGCATGATCCAGTACGCTTTGATGTGGGGAAAATTGTCCAGCATGAGTCGGCTGACGGCGATGGTTTTCAATTCATCTACGCCGGTGGGGGGGGCGATCCCAGAAACGTGGCTGTTGGCCGTCAGAAAAGGAAGAGGGATGAAGCAGAGGAATCCATGGGTCTCGTCCTGGAGCTCCCGCATGGCCGCCAGATGTTCGAGCCGCTCCCGGGTCGTCTCGAAGTGTCCGAACAGCATGGTTGCATTGGTCTTGATGCCCAGGCTGTGAGCTTCCCGGATGAGGTTCAACCATTCGAGGCCGCTGAGTTTCCTGGGACAGAGCAGCCGGCGAACCCTCGGGCTGAAAATCTCGGCACCTCCGCCAGGCAGCATATTGAGGCCTGCGGTTCGAAGGCGCAGGAGAATCTCCCGGGTGGGGAGGCCCTCACGCCTGGCAAAGTGAGCGATCTCCACCGCCGTGAAAGCCTTAATGGAAGCGGAAGGTCGCAACCGTCTCACTCCTTCCAGCATTTCCATGTAGTAAGACAGAGGCAAATCCGGATGACATCCCCCCACAATGTGGATCTCCGTCAAGGGTTCGTCTTTGCGGGATCGAATCTTCTCGAACACCTCTTCCAGGGACATCTCGAAGGCGAGGGGGTCCCCCTTTTCCCTCCCGAAGGCACAAAAACGGCAACCGTTGACACAGACGTTGGAATAATTGATGTGTTGGTTGAGGACGTAGTATGCGGTATTCCCATGGAGGCTCGTGCGCATATGTCGAGCCAGCGAGCCCACGGCCAGAACATCAGGGCAATCAAAGAGCCGTGCCCCGTCCTCAATGCTCAAACGTCGGCCCTCCAGGACCTTTTCATAAATATCGGCCAAGCCGAGTCGCTCGTACGTTCGGACCTCGATCATACCATCCTGTCCTTCCCGACGCCGGATGAACGTCAAACCGGCCGTCTCCTCGATCAAAAAGAGCCCTCCGCGTTCCTGCATCCATCCTTTTCCCCGACCTACCGATGCCTGCCGATCCCGTGCTGAAGCAGCCGAATGAATTCATCGACCTTTTTCTCCAACTGGGTTGGGGATGCCTGATACAGACCCGCCCCGGCATCCAAGAAAGAGACGCAATACGCTTGAAGGAAGCGGTCCATGAGGGCATCCAGAAAGAATACCGTCATGTCCACATCCAGATCCCGGCGCAACTCCCCCCGATCCAGGCCCCGTTCAACCACGGGTTTCAGGTATTCGGCCGAAAACAAATGAACCTGTTGCAGAAAGGCCGTTCGTAGAGGAAAATCTTCCTGGAAGATCATTTTGAGATAGATCTGGTAGATTCGCGGGTGACGTTCGATAAAGAAAATCCCTGCCAGCAGGCTTTTGCGGATTCGCTCAAAAAAATCCGACTCCGCCGTTTCCTGCTTGACCTGACGGAGCGAACGTCGAACCATCTCGACGGCGTAGTTGAAGATGACTTGAAAGAGGCCTTCCTTGTTGCCGAAGTACTGGAAAATGGAACCCTTGGCGATTCCCAGGCTTTGCACCATGCGATTGACACTGGCCTGGCGGAACCCGTGGCGGGCGAATTCCTCGATGGCCGTGTCCAAAATGCGCTGCTGCTTGTCGTTCTCGAGTTTGCTGAAGGTCCTGGAGAGGTTCATGGGGAGCCTTTCTCTTGCCCTCGAAAAAATGACCACCTGGTCATTATAAGGAAATCCGTACCCATGTCAATGAATCTAACGGCCCGGCCACGGCGTCTCGCCCTGGGAAAACGCCTTCGTTCCTGCACCGCGATTCCCTGCCATGGTGTGAAACCCAACTGGGAAGATTACACCCCCGAGGTGCGCCAGGCTATCCGGAGTTCGGACCTCGTCTGCTACCCAACTCCCCTCTACGAAGATGTCTTCCAATCATTGGGCAGAAGAGTTTTCCCCCGAAACTATTACCGATTCATGGGAAATAAGATTCACCAGACCAACCTGTTCCAGCTTCTCGAGGTCCCCCATCCCCGAACTCGCCTCTACTACGGCCGAAACCCCACCCAATACATCCTGCAGGACTTCTCTTTTCCCTTCGTCGCCAAAAATCCCGTCGGGTCGTCCCAGGGACTCGGAGTCTGGATGGTGCGGAACATCGAGGAACTGGAAGAATATCTCGACGATCATCGCCCAGCGTATATCCAGGAGTACCTGGCTATCGACAAAGACCTGCGAGCGGTAGTGATCGGGGGGAAGGTGGTCCATGCCTATTGGCGAATAGGCCGGGAGGGCGAGTTCCGGCACAATGTCTCGAGGGGGGCAGGGATTTCCTATGAAGACATTCCCCCCGAAGCCCTGGATTTTGCCGAGCAGGTTTGCCTGCGATGCGGGTTTGAAGAGGTCGGCCTGGACCTCTGCCAGTGCAACGGCAAGACCTATGTTATCGAGGCCAACATGGTGTTCGGATTGGAGGGATTTCGCAGGAAGGGATTGGACGTTTCCCGGATTTTATGGGATCGGGTCATGGGGATTTGAGCATTTCCGCCGCGTGGGCCCGGGCCTTGTCCGAGATGTGAACCCCCCCCAGCATGCGGGCCAGTTCCTCGATACGTTCTTCCCGATCGAGCCGACGGATGGTGGTCACGGTCTCCCGGCCCTGGGTATTCTTGGTGACCTTGAAGTGCCCCTCCCCGTAACAGGCGATCTGGGGAAGATGGGTGATGCAGATCACTTGCTGATTTTGAGCGAGACGCTGGAGCTGCAACCCCACCAGTTCCGCCGTGCGGCCTCCGATGCCGGCATCCACTTCGTCAAAAACGAGGGTCTCTGCCTCCCCTTTTCGGCTGAACAGGCTTTTCAAGGCCAAAAGGATTCGAGACAGTTCCCCCCCGGAAGCCACTTTCGCGAGGGGCTTCAGCTCCTCACCGATGTTGGCGGACAGAAGAAACTCCACCCGGTCCATCCCACGGGGCGAAAACCAGATGTCTTGGGGAGTCTCCGGAACCCCCTCCGGAGAAAAAAGCGCCTGGAACCTCACCGACGACATGTCCAACCGGGCCAGGATTTCCACTACTTCGGCGGCCAGGCGGTTCGCCGCCTCCCGTCTTAGGCCCGACAGTTCCGCTGCCTTCTCGAAATACCGGCAACGAACCTCCTCGAGGGCCTTCTCCGATTCCTCCTCCTGCATGCCGGCATCCTCGACCTCGTTCAGTTTCCCGCGAAGATCCTCCATTCGCTCGAGCATGGCCTCGACGGTGCTCCCGTACTTTTTGCCCAGCCGCTGGAGTAGAGCCGACCGTTCCTCGACCGCCGAAAGCCTTTGAGGGTCGAAGGTAATCTGCCGAGCATACTTGTGAAGAGCGTGGGCCAGTTCTTCCGCATGGATGCGGGCCTGGGCCAGCTGGTCCTTGAGGGGTGCCTGTCCGGGATCGATTTGGACCAGGGTATCAAGGTGTTTCTCGATAGAAGCAAGCTGCTCGACCACGGCCCCTCGCCCGGAATAAAGGGTTTCATGGGCGGATTTGGCCGCCTGGGAAAGGGATGCGGCGTGCTTCAGGAGGTTCCTTTCCTGCTCCAAATGACGGTCTTCCCCCGGCTGAAGCTTTGCCGACTGAAGTTCCTGGAGCTGAAACCTCATGAAGTCGGCCTGCACCGCCCGTTCTTCCCTGGTCCGGCGCAGCCGGCCGAGCTCATCCCGAAGCCGAGCCCACTCGGCGTAGAGAGCACCGACTTCAGCAACGAGGGCATCGAGACCGCCGTACTGATCCAGGAGACTGAGGTGTACTTCCGGGTCCAGGAGAAGCTGGTGTTCATGCTGACCGGAAATGGAAGCCAGTCCACGGGCCAGATGCTGGAGTTGCTGGACACTCACCAGCTGCTCATTGACGAAAACCCGGTTTCGACCACTTCGGTGGATGCTCCGTCGAATGATCACCCGGTCCGAAGGGGGCAATCCCAGGGCGGCCAGCTTTTCCCTCCACGGGAAAGAATCCGAAAGGGAAAACAGACCCTCGACGGTAGCTTCCGTAGCCCCTGTGCGGATCATCTCCTGGGAAGCCCGTCCACCGAGAATCAGGTTCATGGCACCCACCAGGATGGATTTTCCCGCCCCGGTTTCGCCGGACAGGATGTTCAGTCCGTCAAGAAAGGACAGCTCGAGATTCCGAATGACGGCAAGATTATGGACCATCAGTTCCGTAAGCACGGATCCTCCTCCCGTTGGCCTGGTCGAGACGAGGCCACTATGGAGGAGTCTATTCCGACAATCAACCCTTTTTGCCGGACCTCCGACCCCCCGCTTCCCCCTGGGACCTTCCTCACAAATGGTTTGGTTTCCCCCCGCTTTTTTGATAGCTTATGCTTCCTCAGCCCAAGCCGTTCCTCGAAATAGGACCGAAACAAAGGGAAGGTGAGAGCCCATGTTTCAATGGTGGCAGAAAATGAGGGGTGAGAAACCTCTTTCCATCCAGCAGGATCCCTTCGGATATGCTGTGGACCATAAGCCGTCGTTCTTGTTTCAAAGCTGGCTTGAAAAGCTCATTTCCAAGACCTTCATGCCTGAAGATCAGCAGCGTTTGCTCGATGACCTGAGCAGGAAAGGGACGATCGTTTACGCAATCAAGTATCGATCCCAGCTGGATTTTGTCTTTATCAGCCTGCGCCTTTATCAACTGGGACTTCCCTCACCGGAATTCATTTTCGATCTGCATCCCTATGCCTGGCAGCGTCGGTGGTATGCTTTGAAAATCTTTGCCTACCATCTTTACCACTACTGCCGGTACGGCCGCCTGCCCAATCCATACGACGGCGGGTATTACCGCGAAAAAGTGGAAAAGGGAGCGTCGGGGGTTTTTTTCCTCGTGGGAAAACGCGGCTACTATCAGCGTACCGTTCTGGTGGGAAACGATCCGCTGGAACACCTCGTGGAAATCCAGAAACAGACGGCTCGACCCGTGTTCGTCGTTCCACTGGTACTCCTATACTCGAGGGACCCTGGACGACAACGCAGAGGACTCCTCGAGATCTTCCTCGGACAAAGGGAAAACCAGGGTGTGTTCCGAAAACTGGTCTCCTTCTTCCGGAGTTACCCCAACGCCGTGTTGGAAGCCGGGGAACCCCTGAATCTCCAGGAGGTGCTGCCCGAGCTTTCCGAGAACCTTGGGGAACGCCGCAAACAGATCTTTCAACTGCGCAGAAACCTGATCGATTCGACCGACACCATCAAGCGCGCCATCGTGGGCCCCTTGCTCAAGAGCAAGATCGAGCTCAAGGAAATCATTCTCCACCATCCCCGGCTCGAGACCTTCATGCAGCGGAGGGCCAGGTCCAGCAAACAGGAAATCTGGAAAGTCCGCATGGAAGCGGACCAGTACCTGGAGGAAATCGCCGCCGGTTTCAACTTCACCTTGTTTCAACTGGGTGAAAAGGTCCTAAGCTGGATGTGGAACAACCTTTTCGACGGCATCCACGTGGACATGGAGAGCCTTCACAAGGTCAAGAAGGCCGCCCGCAACAACACGCTGGTGTATATCCCCACTCACAAGAGTCACATGGACTACCTGATCCTCTCCCACGTACTCTTCCACAACAATCTCTCCCTACCCATCGTGGCGGCTGGCAAAAACCTGGCCTTTTGGCCCATCGGCCCCCTGTTTCGGAGGGGGGGCGCCTTTTTCATCCGCAGGAGCTTCAAGGGCCTCAAGTTTTATACCGAGGTCTTCTCTATTTATGTGAAGACCATGGTGCAGCACGGACACAACATCGAATTTTTCATCGAGGGGGGAAGGAGCAGAACGGGGAAAATGGTTCTGCCCAAACTGGGACTCCTTGCCATCCTCATTCAGGCCGTCGAGGAGGGATTCTGCCAGGACCTGGTGTTCGTGCCCACTTCCATCTCCTATGATCACATTCCGGAACAGGAAGCCTACCTGAATGAAATCACGGGCGGAACCAAGGTCGAGGAAAATCTGGGGCAACTGGTCCGGGCAAGACGATTCCTGAAAAGGCGCTACGGACGGGTCTATGTCCAGTTCGCCGAACCCATCTCCCTCCAGCGGTATCTTGCCCGTTACCGGGGAAACCGGGAGGAATTGAAGCCCAGGGAGCGGCACGCCATGTACCGGGACTTTGCCTACCGCATCATCAACAGCATCAATCAGGCATCCCTGGTGACCCCCCATGCGTTGGCCGCCTCGGCCTTTATGACCACCGCCCGACATGGGGTTTCCACAGCCGAGTTCCAGGAGGTCTGCCGAACCTTTTATGATTATCTGAACCAGCAGGAAGTTCGGTTTTCCAACACCTTCCGAAGCTATGACGTCACCATCGACGAGACTCTCCATGATCTCGAGCGAAGCAAACTGATCGGCAAGCTCAAAGACGAGGACGACGACCTCGAGGAAGAGGTCTTCACCATGGAGGACAACAAGCGCCTGGCCTTGGAATATTACAAGAACAACGTGATTCACTTTCTGCTTCCGGCAGCCTGCGTTTCCACGTCGATCCTGGCCCAGCAGACCTTTCGTTTCAGTGTGGCTCAGGTGCTGGAAGATGTGGCCTTCATGAAGAACTTTTTTAAATACGAATTTGTATACGACAACGAGGTCAGCAACGAAGACCTGGTTCGGAAAGTCCTGGACACCTTCGAGAAGATGGGATTGCTCCACCGGGTGGAACCGAACGATCGCCCCTTCCTCTTGAGTCACAAAGGACTGAAGGCGGCTTATGCCTTTCACGGACTCCTCCGAAACTACTTCGAGGGTTACTGGATTGTGTTCCGGTCTCTCCGCTACCTGCACAAGAAACCATACAGCGAAAAGGATTTCATGAAAAAGATCCTCAATCTCGGGCAGAAAGCCCTGAAATTGGAACTCATCGAAAGGCCCGAATCCATCTCGAAAATCCTTTTTGCCAACGCCATCCAGTACTTTCTGGAAAACGGCATCATTGAAAAGAAAATGGACCCCAAGGGAAAGGATCGGGATCAGGAATGGTATGCAGTGGCGGGAAATCGTCCTCTGGTCCAGGAATACAGTAGACAGATCAGCCGCTTTCTTCGATCTCCCTATTTCACTCTCCAATAAGAGGGTGAATCGTGCTATAGACTCAATGCTCGATATGATGAACATTCTTCACAGGTAATGTGCGAATCCGCGGACGGAGGCGTCAGATGGAAATCAAGGTCCAACCCATAAACCCCGCGAAAAGCAATGCGAAACCGGCGGACGAAAGCAAACTCGTTTTCGGAAAGACCTTCAGCGACCACATGTTCATGATGGACTACGTATCGGGTGCAGGGTGGCACAATGCCAGAATCGTCCCATACCAGCCCTTGCAAATGGATCCTGCCGCCATGGTGCTTCATTACGGTCAGGGGATTTTTGAGGGACTGAAGGCCTATCGATGTCGGGATGGCGAAATTCGGCTCTTTCGCCCTCAAAAAAACTTCGAACGGTTCAACCGTTCCGCTTTCAGGGTTTGCATGCCGGAGATTCCAACGGAAATACAGTTTGAAATCTTGGAAACCCTGTTGAAGCTGGACAAGGATTGGATCCCCCACAGCGTGGGATCCTCTTTGTATATCCGGCCCACCATGATCGCCACCGAAGCCGCGCTGGGAGTCCGGCCGGCCAAGGAGTACCTGTACTACATCATCACCGGGCCCGTGGCGGCATACTACGCCGAGGGTTTTAACCCGGTGAAGATCTTTGTGACGGACGAACTCTTCCGAACGGTCCGGGGAGGGGTGGGGGAAGCCAAGACCATGGCCAATTACGCCGCCAGCCTCTTTGCCGCCAAACTGGCAAAAGAGAGGGGCTTTACTCAAGTCCTGTGGCTGGATGCCGTGGAACGAAGGTTTGTGGAAGAAGTGGGCACCATGAACATCTTTTTCCGAATTAAGGACGAGTTGATCACCCCACCTCTTTCCGGCAGCATCCTGGCTGGGGTGACCCGGGATTCGGTGATTCAGCTGGCTCGTCACTGGGGAATCCAGGTAAGCGAGCGGCCGATCGACATCCAGGAGGTGATGGACACCATACGATCTGGGGATATGAAGGAGGTTTTTGGGACTGGTACCGCTGCGGTCATCTCCCCCGTGGGACAGGTTTCGTACCGGGATCAGCACCTGCGTGTGGCCGACGGGGGCGTGGGCGAATGGTCTCAGAAGCTCTATGATGAAATCGTGGGGATTCAATACGGAGAGCGGGAAGATCCCTTCGGATGGACCTACCGGATGAAGATTTGAAAATCAATTTCGGCCCTCTTGGAATTTATTCAACAACTGCCGATCAGCCTTGAGCCAGGGTTGAGAAGGTGTCTTTTCCTCCCAACCCTTCGAAAGCCTTGGTTTGCTTACCCCCTCCGGCAGGGTGGGGCTTTCTTTTTCCACGAATCCCCAGAGACGGGGATGCTCATGCTTTCCAGGGAGTCAGCGTGTCAGGCCCTGGGCACTCCGCCCCTGCCCGGCGGGTACGATGGAGGGGCAAAATCCCCTGTCCCGCCATGGCCTGCCGGATCCGCACAATACGGGAGTGCCCCGGAGGCTTCTCCGGGGAGGGCGCCTCAACATGTCGCTTCGACCTCCGCGGCACTCGAGCCAAAACCCCAGTCCGACCTCATACGGCAACATCCCTCCCGCGCCTCCCCAAGGGGGCCTTTCCTCGCCGGAGGGGCAATGAATGCCGCTCTATCTCTCAAGCTGGTTCCGAAGACGGTCAAAGAAGCCGGGAAAAGGACCCCGCTTCTTCTTCAACATCGAGGGGAGGGGGCTGTGGAGAGCGGCAGGGTTCACACGGAGGACCGATGATTGCCATCTTCGCATCCGACGGTGCATAATGCTGAAGCGTCGTTTTTTCCTTCTTTTTTTACCCTGCGGGGTACAGACGTGGAGAGCACAGAACTCACCAAACTGATCCAATTGCTCATGGACCTTGCCCATAAGGTAGCCAGGGGAAAATACGATCATGCAGATCAACTGATGGAGTTGACCCGGCAGGACCGGTACCCGCCTCTGATTCGGAATCTGGCTGAGTCCTTCGGCATGATGCTTGTTCAGGTGGAGGCACGCGAATTCCATCTCGAACAGATGATCGATGAACTCGCCGTCAAGAACAAGCAGATCGAGGCCACCCTGAAGAAAGTGCGCCTGTTGGAGAGCATCCGTGATCAACTCTCGAAGTTCGTCCCGTCCTCCGTCAAGAATCTTATCGAGAAAAACCCTGAAAATCCGGACCTCGAGAAGCGGGACGAGGATATCACCGTGCTCTTTCTGGACATTGCCGGGTACACCAGGCTCAGCGAACAAATCAATCACGAGCAGGTGACTTATCTCATCCAGACCTACTTCTCGAGCTTTCTCGACGTAATTTTCGTCAACGAGGGTGACATTACCGAAACTGCGGGAGACGGCCTGATGATCCTCTTTCGGGATCCCGAAGGGCGGAACCATGCCGCCAATGCCGTCCGAGCCGCCATCGGAATTCGGGACCAAGCGAAACTCATCAATGAAGCTCACCGAGGTCTCTATGCCCCGGTCGTTGTCAACATGGGTATCAACTCGGGGACTGCCTCGGTGGGGTCTACCCGCCTCGAAGGGATTTCAGGAACCCGTTGGACCTTCACAGCCTCAGGTCCTGTGACCAACAAAGCCGCTAGAATCAGCGCCCTTGCCTCCGACGGCACCATTCTCACAGGCCACGAAACCTTCAAGAGGGTCGGGCAGACATTTTCTTTCCAACCCATGGGCCGGCACCAGCTCAAGAACATCCAGAAACCGGTCATGGTCTATCGGGTTTTGTAAATGAGAGTCAGTGAGTCGATGAATTGGTGAGTCTGTCAAGCGGCACCGGCCTTCCGCTTCAACTCTTTCTCTATCCCCTTTACTTGATCTCGTCATAGATTGCCCCGCCAACGGCCCCTGCGGCGGCTCCCACAGCACCCCCGACGATCAGCGGTGCCCCCACGATGGCGGCCGTCCCCACTCCCGCCGCGCTTCCGATCGCGCCGCCGCTGAGGATCCGCTGTTCTCTGGGACTCATTCCCGCGCATCCCATCATCGATGCGGTAAGTAAGACAACGATCGCCATTCTGCCCAAGTCCATCCCTGCTCCTTTTTTTCTCTTTATCCTCGTGCCGATGAACGATTCAACCCGTCTCTCGACCCTTCGAAATCGTCCCGAAGGATCCTTTTCCCCTCAGGGTTGCCTCCGAGTTTCTGGAATCTTCAGCTGAGAGCCTGTCGAACCCTTCCCCGGGGATGCCCTCTCTAATTTCATTTGGGTAACCCCCGGCTTTGCCGGGGACTCCCGGAGTTTGACGGTTCCGGAAATGTATTAAAGTTCTGCGCTTCAAGGCGGTTCAGTTCTCCACTTAAAGGACAGGCCGCCATCTCGTCATTCCGGCAGCGCTCATGAGCCGAGATCCATGTTTTTTTATTCTTCAAAGATTAAAGCACCGGACCCCGGCTTAAAACCTGCCGGGGTGTCGTGTGTGGCGTGCCGGACATGGTCGATGGTGTGAAACCGCCCCAAGGATCCCTAACCGCTTTGAGCAGTTCACGATTTACCGGGCCACCGGCTCCGCCGGTGACATCTGACTCTTTAAATTCTTCTTGAAGCCCTTTGCCGTCAGTCTGAAATTGTTGACCCGCACATTGTCCACGATAATGACCTGATCGGCTGCCCAACCCCCGTCTGCTACCAGCATGACGTATAAAACAGGGCGTTCGGCCATGTTCCCCAGAGCCGTCAGTGCATCCGCATACGCCATGTAGGGGCTGCCGGCAACGAGCTGTGAGATATCGAAGCGGGCGTCAGCACCGCCGATGAGGTTGCCGGTCTCTTCCCACCTTCCAATAGTGCATCCTGTAAAATCCGGGGTGGGCCCCAAGTATACAAAGACATGCCCGTTCACCTTGCCGTCCCCGTCCGTGTCGATGCCGATGGAAAACCTGGGCGAACCTCCTCGGCAGTCCCCCTCCTCGATTTTGTACGAGGTGGATAGCCTGTGGATGTCGGCAAAAGAAAGCCGCTTGTTGGGAGCATTGAAGGTGATGCCCGAGTACGTGAGACTGTCGTCCGGAAGACAATTCAGGCTCTCCGGTGGGCACCTCGAGCTCAGTTCTACTGCCCATGGATTCGGCTTCATCCCTTCCTTTACGCTCCGAGCTTCACCAAAGAGGGACCAGGGCGCCCCCGCAAACGCCGTAGTCACAAAGAGAAGATTTACCATCCCCGACATCACAATCCTTTTCACTGGCTTTCCGCACATACCTTCCTCCTTAAAGTATTGACCGAAAAAACATAAGGGTTCAGCCCATTTCCGCCTGAGGAATTACCTCCCCGATGTGCGCAGGGACATGATGCGCCTCACTGCGACCATGCGCCGGACAGGAAAATGGACGCGGCAGCAAGCATCGAGCAACCGTCGGATCCGGCCGCACCCGCCCACCTGTGCGTACCAGAGCAAGTCGTGTGCCAGCGTGGTTCCCGGCAATTCTTGCGATGAGATGATCCAAGGAGAACCTGTCCACGATCCGCATTTCACCCACAGCACAGCCCCTCCCAACAAGGGGAAGATTTTGTACGACTTTGGATGAAAGAGGCATCTCCGGCCCAGCCCTTCCCCTCGACGGCAAGGAGACCGGTTTCTCTGTAGGCAAAGTCCTTCAGCGGTGTAGGGAAAACCCTACACTCTACATTCACTTCAAACAACGGAACGTTTTGCCGAATGCTACTCCAGGCTGGGGCTAAGACAGGAATGCGGGTCGTTGACCAAATGGCATCCATCTTGCTCTGATAGGAGAGTAGTTTTCTCACACAATTTACCCTCCTTCATGCCCAGAACGCAGGCATCCGAGGGGAAGAAAGAAATGGGAAACATAACCCCGGATGTTTGCGTTCGCGGGTGGACAGAAGAGACGATGGCGGCAACAGACAAAGAAGGAAAGACTCCGGAGAATCGGCGTTTCAGCGGGGGTCAGGGGGAGGTGGGTTCACGGCCATCCTTGGACGGGGACGGATCCTTGAACACCGAAGGATCGACTCCGTGTTTGCGCAGTAGTTTATAGAACTCCGCCCGGTAGCGGCCCGCCACGGCCGCAGCCCGCGATACATTGCCGCGGGTGGAGTCAAGCAGGCGGGTGAGGTAGGCCCTTTCGAATTCCTCGCGTGCCTCGTTGAGGGACGGAATCCGGGCGTGACCGACTGGCGGGGTCGGCTTCCCCTCCTGCCCCAGAAGGAGATGAGCACAAGTGATCCTGCCGTGATCGGCAAGTGCGACAGCTCTTTCGATTACGTTCATAAGCTCGCGAATGTTGCCGGGCCAACGATGCGCCATGATGCAACGCAACGCTTCGGGATCAATCCCCTCGATGTTCTTGCCCATTTCACGGCTAAAATGTTGGAGGAAATGCTGGGTCAGCACCGGGATATCCTCGAGACGCTCTCGGAGGGGCGGCAGGTATATGGGAATGACGTGAATCCGGTAGTAGAGGTCTTCCCGGAACTTGCCGTCACGAATCGCCTTCCATAAATCCTGGTTGGTGGCCGCAATGAGACGGATGTCCACCTTGGCCGGCTTCACTCCACCCACTGGATAGAATTCGTGCTCCTGGAAAACCCGGAGGAGCTTCACCTGGAGAGGCGGGGTGAGTTCGGCGATCTCATCCATGAAGAGTGTCCCCCTGTCCGCCTGCTGGAGGAGCCCTTTTTTCGGTTGGCTTGCCCCGGTAAACGCGCCTTTTACGTGGCCGAAGAGCTCGCTTTCCAGCAGTCCCTCGGGGATGGCTCCGCAGTTGATTGCCACAAAGGGCTCACCGGAGCGCGGGCTGCTCAGGTGAATCGCCTTGGCGATGAGTTCCTTACCGGTTCCGCTCTCTCCATAGAGGCAGACCGTGGAGTCGGTGGGAGCGATCTGAGCGACCTGACGGAGTACCTGCTGCATTTTTTCGCTGGAAGCGATGATGCCGTCGAAATGGTAACGCTCGCGAACAAGCAGTCGCAGTCTGTCCACCTCGGCTTTGAGTCTGCCGACCTCGAGGGCCTTTTCCAGTCGATTGAGCAGGTCCCGGGCCTCAAACGGTTTCGTGAGGAAATCGTAGGCACCCTTTTTGGTGGCATCGACGGCACTGGCAATGGTCCCATAGGCACTGAGAATGATCACGGGCAGATGGGGCTGGATGTGGAGCAGTCTCTCCATGAGAGTGATGCCGTCCATATCGTCCAACTTGAGGTCGAGGATCGCCACATGGAAGATATCCTCCTGAGCGGCACTCAGGGCATCCTCACCCCCTTCGGCCTGAGCGACGAGGTAGCCGGCCGCTTCGAGGCGGGTCTTCATAAGCATCAACAGACCCTTGTCGTCGTCTACAATAAGGATTTTTTCTCCGGGCATGTGGGGCCACACCTTATTGCAGCAGCTCGCGTTCTTTCCGGTCCATCTTCATATCGATCTCGCGCGAGCGCTGGAGCCGCTCATTCAGCTCTTCAATAGCTGTCTCCTTGGACTTGATTTCTTCGTCCAGGCCCTTTAGCCGGGACTCACGGGATCGGAGCTCCGCCTCCCGCGACTTGAGCACTCCCTGGAGGTGCCGTCGTCTGTCCTCGGACGTCATGCCTGATCGAAGGAGATCCACCAGCAACCCCGCCTGGTAAGCGTAGGAACTCCCTGGGTATTTCCTTATAATCTCTTCAAAATACCACAGGGCTTTCGCGGGATTGTAGTATGGACTCTTGGAATAGGCATGAAGGAAACCCAGGTTGAACAAGGCCTCCTGGCAGTGAAGCGGATTCGTGCATTCCTCGATCGCATCCCGGTTCTCTTCCAGAAATCCGGCATAATCACCGCTCTCCATGGGTTCCTGGGGAGGAAAGATCGGCGCCTCTCGTCCCGCCACTGTCGACTTGGAAGGACCCCCGCATCCGGCAATGGAAAATATTAGGAAAAACAAAAGTCCCGCCAGGATGCAATCAAGAAGACCGTGTCTCATCGCTGGTTCCGTTCCCGTTCGTTTGCCTGCTCTCCGGCCGGGGTGATGCACTCGGCCCGGCAGCCGTGATTGTAAGAGGATCAGAAGATATGGGCAGTGTAAAGGTAAAGGTCGCTCCTTTGCCGGGCTCGCTTTCCGCCCAGATCCTGCCGCCGTGAGCCTCCACGATATGGCGGGCAATGGCAAGCCCCAGCCCGGTACCCTGCCGACGCCGGCTCCCCAGCTGGGGAGGCTGATAATAGCGTTGAAAAATCCGCTGGATCTCCTGCGGAGGGATCCCTTCCCCCGTGTCGCGAATATTGACCTCGACTTCAAGGCCGTTTCCGCCTTCTCTGAGACGAGTCCATAGGTGGACCTCGCCTCCTTCCGGGGTGAATTTCAGCGCATTACTCAAAAGGTTTTCAACCACCTGCCGCATTCTCACCTCGTCCATCATGAGCAAGGGGAGTTCGGATGCAGGTTCGTAGCGAAGTTCAATTTGCCGCTTGACGGCCACAAGTCGCGACTCCTCGACGCATCTTGCGATCAGAGCACAAAGATCGCATGCCGTAAACTGGTACTCCATCATTTTCGCTTCCATCTTGGACAGGTCGAGAATGGCGGAGATGCTGCGGAAAAGGCGCTCCGTATGGCTGCGAACCACCTCGAGCACTTCCGACTGCGAAGCCGTGAGGGGACCCGGGATCCTCTCGAGCAGCAGAGCGGCACCCTCGCGGATTGCCGTCAGTGGAGTTCGCAGTTCGTGGGAGACATGAGCAGTGAAGTCATCTTTCATCCTTTCGATTTGGGCCAGCTCTTCAGTCATCCGATTGAAGTTTGCGGCAAGCTCCTGGACCTCCCGCGGAGCTCTCAGGTTCAGCGATCGTGAGAATTCCCCTTTTGCCACCTGCTGCATCTCTCGGGCAAGTTCTTCGAGCGGGCCGCTGATACCGCGAGCATGGAAATAGGCAAGGATCAGCGCAACGGCAATGCCTCCGGCCGACAACCAACCCATAATGTAAGCCGCCAGGGCGGAGCGATCTTGAGCCTGCTTCGTCTTGGCCGCCACGATCTGCTCCCGGAGGCGAATGAGCTCGTTGGCCCTTTCAATGAGGCCATCGCTGATCATCTCTTTGACCTGTTCCCAACGAACCTTGTCGGCATAGGCCGCAACGAGCTCCTCGTGGTAGTGGGAGTGGAGGTCCGCGACCTCCGTTGCGAGCTCCCGCTCCCGTTCCGTATCCACCAGGGCAGCGACGCGGGTCAGGGTTTCCTCGAAGTCCTTGCTCCCCCGGCGGAGGTTTTCCCGGAAAACCTCGTCATGGAATAAAAGGAATTTCTCCGCATTGCGTATTTCGGCCAGGAAGATCCTGAGGAGCTCCTTCTCTTCTCGAATGCAGGCGAGATCCACAGTTAGGATCCCGGCATGAAGCCGGTTGATTTCATGGAGGTTCGAGAGGGCATAAAGGCTGAGCCCGAGCATGAGGAGGATGAGTATGCCCTGGGCAAGAATCACCCGCCGGAAGATTGTCAGCCGCATAGGCCGTCAGGGCCCTGAAGAAAAAAGGAAGCGGTTTGAACGATCCAATCGACGTCCTTTTCCTGAAAGACATACCACGGCACCTTATGCAATGTGGTCGGAAATGTCAAGCGTCAGGCCGAACGACAGCACGGGCCGCTGAACTGACGGACGGGATCTCACAGGGACGTCGACCGCACGGCAGGGAATCCAGCACGTTCCGTGGAGGCGTATCTGGAGTGGATGGCATGGTAATTGATAATCTCTGGGCAGGGACTGAATTCCAGCGATTTTTCGGAAGGGGACCAATTACTTTGTGTCGGGAGTTTTCTTCGTGGGAAGAGCAGGTTTACTCGAGGCATGGATTGACGGCGGGGATGGGCCCTCGCGGGTTTTGCTCTGCCTACCGGTGCTTTGCGCACTGCTGTGGGGTTGCGGGCCCCGGTACATGGCACCGAGGGAGGTTCCCCCTCCGGATCTTTCCCATACCCAACGGCCGTTGCACGAAAATGAGCTGACGGAACTCTGTGTGGAGCGCGCAGGGCTGGAGCTTCCAGCATGCTGGGAGATCCTTGCCCGGCTTAACACCAAGGACGTTCGTTACATCAAGGAAGATCTGAAGAAAGGCAACATCCTCAAAGTCCCCAACGACTTCAAGGCTCACAGCAACTTCTCACCCCTGCCGGCCCGTCTACCCCTGGAGCCGAATACGGACAAATTCATCCTGATCGTCAAGAACATCCCCTTCCTCGGGTGGTATGAAAAGGGCCGTCTCGTCGGCGACACGCACATATGCATCGGGAAAAAGTCAAACTGGACGCGGGCGGGCAAATTCAAGGTCCTGGCCAAGGACATCGATCATGTGTCCAAAAGTTATCGGAGTGCCTACGGCTACCCGGCCCTGATGCCGTGGGCTCTAAGAATCTACGGCCATGTGTGGATTCATGGGGGCGACGTGGTGGGAGGGTACTGCTCTCACGGATGTATCAACCTGCCGCTTTCGGCAGCGGAGGCCCTTTTCAATTGGGCGGACCTGGGCACCAAGGTCCTCATCGTGGAATCCACGGGGGACCTCGACACCGCCCTCGCCAAGTCTGACACCCGGTGATCCGGCGATCGATACAGTTTTGGTTCTCATCCCCTTGTGTTTACGCCCCCGGTCCTCCCTGCCAACACCGCGAAGAACCTGCTGTGCTGCTGGGTCCGGGTCCGGGGGCTTACAAAAGGAAATCTGCGGACATCTTCGCACTGGAACCAGGGGCCGAGACCGTGCCGAAAATCCCCGACCCAAGTCCGGAGCCTGTTCCCGAGACTTGAGCCTGGTTCGGCGGAATGACAACCCGTTCTGTGATGTCGCACCGAAAGCAAGTCAAGTCATGACCTTCCGTTGAATTCTTCGTTGCGCAGGGAAGAGGTCTATTCGATTTTTTTTCCTGTTGCAATTATTTGGCTTTTGCTTTCCCACCCTTGCTCTTGGGGGCTTTGGTGTGACCCCGGCCATAGGCATGCCCCTTTCCCTTAAATTGCTCCTTTCCCGAATAACTCCTGTCCGAATGGCTGTGGTACAGGATCTCGTCCCTCGTACCTCCTCCTTTCCCGATCCCTCCCTTTTTTGCAACCGCTTCTCCGGGAATGGAAAGCATGAAAAGAAGGAAAACCGCCACAATCGCCATTGAGATTGTTCTACCCATTTGAAGCACCTCCAGTTCGAAAATATTGGTCACATTGCTCAGAGACTCATTAATTTGCAAAAAACATACCGGGATGCCGGGCAAATCTCTCCCTTCAAAATCTCACTTCCGACTGCTCGGGGGATCGGACTACTCCCTCCCGACCGACTCAAAGCTCTTTCGCATGATCGAAGCGAGTTTTTCCGGAGTAACCAAAATCAGTTCGTTTCTCAAAAGCTTCTGTAAAAAATAGTCGTCGGTGCGATAGTTCTCGTAGAAATTTTGGCGTGAGATGATGCGAAGGAAGCAAGGGAACACATCCTCCCCGGCCCCGAGCGGACCGGAGTACAGGGTAAAATTGAATGTCGAAATTCCAAGAGATGCATACCCTCGGAGAACGGCCGATAGTCCCTGGGCCAGGTCGGAAAAATCCTGCCTTTCCATTTCAAGAAAATCCCTTTTTCCGGCGAGGATCCCCAGGACCTCATTGGTGCCCTGCGGAGAAAAGCTGGTGATCCAGTGGACGCTTCCCGTGCCGGCAATGAAGCGAGCACCGAGTTCGAACTCTTTTTCCACCAGATCGGCCCAGTAGCCGGTGCCGTGTTTCCGCCTGTATTCGGTACCCAGGGCAAGGAGTTCTTCCACGTGAGTGAAGGGGACATCACTTCCAAGCACTTGAAAATGAGGATGAAAAATACTGGCTCCCGCAGGAGCAAGGTGGTTCCCGTTAAGAGTGAGAAAAGAGACGGTTTCCTCCGAGCGGAAGAGGTGTTCCACAAATTCTCGCGCTGCCCTGAACGCCTCCTCAATCAGCCGAGGGGAAAAATCCTCGAGGGGAAGATAGTGCCTGGAGCCGACCCGCAGGACCGCGTGCACCTGGGATATGGGAAACAGGTTGGGAAAGAGAACCGATTCACCGACCACCACCCGACCCCCGGGGACCGTCTTGTCGGGATAGGTCGGGGTCGTCCGTTTCCATCGATCCTCGCAAAGAAAGCATGTCGATTCGCTCTCGCGGGCAAGTCGTTCCATGAGAACGCGGTCCGAAGCGCCAAAGAAAAAGGCCGCCTTGTCCTCGAGGCTTGGGTTGAACACGCTTTGCCGCCCGGTAAGAGGGTCCCTTCGGATTTCGAGTTTTTGGGTATCCAATTTGCCGCCCATCAGGGGGTTGAGGAAAGAGGATTTTTGAAAATGCTTATGGAATCGAATCTTCTCCATGTCACCAGCTCCGAACCTTTTTCCGCCCAATCCTTTTATTCCATGTAACGGGCTTTAATTCCGTTTCCCGTGCGGACTTGGCGAAAAAAGACCATCTCTGTGAGGTTCTGTTTCGTGCGGCAGCATAATCTCTTGCCAAAGCTGGCAGAAACCGACGGCCTTCCGTCCCCAAAAGGCTGCAGGGACAATGAGCAAATCGCAAAGGTTTGGTTGAAGCCATACAACTGACCCGGAGCAACTTTTTAGAGGTGCGGGAATCACAGCGGTTCTTGCCAAACCCTCCAAGTCACCCCCTGGAATAGACCTCCATTTCCTATTTTACCCCGACCCCATGATCTATGCGTTCAGAGCATAACCCCGGACCACTCCATGACGGTGTTCCAGAGGGAATTGCCAAGCGTGGATCCACTACTTGGTAGAAGGAGAAGGACTGGAAGGCAGCGGTTCTCTGTTGGCCTTGCCGACGTATCGGGGAAGGTCCTTGACGTCGATGGTCCACTGGCAACCGATTTTCGATGCCGTGTTGAACAAGAGAGGCCCGCATTGGTGAGGTCGAATCGTGGAATTCGTTCGATCGAAGGAGACCATGACCAGGACCAGCAAATCGTCCCAGTCGTCCAGGTGAATGGTCCGCCCCTTCTCTCGAGGGATTTTATATTTGAAGCCGAGTGCTTCCGGCGCGCATACCACAAACGCCACCGCAGGCTCATCCACGGCCTGGAGCCATTGGAACGGGCCTTTCCCGTGCTCTAGGAGGACATATCTCTTCAGATTCTCGAAACCGGGAATCCCCCATGGGAATTGGATGAAAACCGTTTCATTCAATTCGAGGGGGCCGAAACGAGTCGTTTCAATCCTCATGCGATCTACCCTGATGCGTCGTATCAAGACTCCTTGGCGGGGGTCCCAACGGATCCATCCTTCTTCAACATGGCCAGCATTTCGTCAAGGTCCCCGGTTCTCATGCCGGCGGCTCGCAGATTATCTTCCTGAATCTTTTGATACAACTCCTCCCGGTAGACCGGAATGTGACGAGGACTGCGGATACCGAGCTTGACCTTGTTCTGGTCAATGGCCGTGACGACCACCTCGATGTCGTCACAGATCCGGATGGACTCCCCGACCTTTCTTGTGAGCACCAGCATAGACCCTCACCCGCATCGAGACATTTCCTCCATGAAACCGAGATTCCCCCAGACGGGTCTATGCTATCAAATCTGAACTGGCTACGAAAGGGATTTCCGGCAATCCACTCAACAAGACGCCAGACAGGCACCCCACAGGGATTGGAAGCTGCGCTTCCGGCATGTGACTGAGGAGGATCACCGGTCGGCGGCCGCTCCCCTCGCAGTCCAATCCGGCGAGCGTTACGTAAACCGGCAGATCGATCCACAGTACACGACGCCTTTTCCTCTAGGATATGAGAAATTCTTTCGTCGCCTCCAGGCGATCGATAAGCTCTGCACAGAAGTGCTCGATCATGCGGGAAGTGATTCCCAGGTCGACACACACATCGTCTTGGTTGGGTTGCATGAGCCCATCCACTCCACAACCGATTCCCATTGCCGAAACCATCCGGGTGCAGAGGTACACCAAGGCCGCCAGCTGCCGGTGCTCCTGAGCCTCTCGTGGTTGATGGTGGAAGCCGATGGCGGTGACGAGGGGGGAAGGAAGGTTCCATTTGAGAGCGATCATCCTTCCCAGCTCCTGGTGGTCGATCCCAAGTACCTCTCTTTCCGCATCCAGAAAGCCCATCTTCTTTTCTCCAACCCTCCCGATAATGGCATCAAAATAGGCGCTCACGAAGTGGTGAAGGATGGTCTTCCCGATATCGTGAAGGATTGCCGCAGTGAACGCGGTCATTTTATCCTTCCAGCCCTGGTGTTCCGCCACGATTTCCGTCATGAGAGCGGTAGCCACCGAGTGCTCCCACAATTCCCCCTCCCGCAGATCGTACCCCGGAGCCTCTTCCATGAGATAAGAGGACGAACAGGCGGCCAGTATGACCTGCACGAGCCTTTGCTGCCCAAGGAGCACGATGGCATCTCGAAGGGAATGGATCTTTTGACCTCGGCTGAAGTTGGGACTCTGACTGACTGCCAGCACCTTTGCGGTGATGACCGGATCATAGCGGATCACCGCCTCGATTTGGGCAACGGGGGCCAGCTGTTCCACTAGTGGCATGACTTTCCACACCACATCCGGGAACGGAGGGATCTTCTCCGCAGCCTTGACGGCGTCCTGGAGAACATTTGGCACTTCGACCGCACTCATGGACCTATCCTGGGGTGATGAAGGGCAAGGTCAGGTGTCATATCCAGCATGCCTATCGAAAAACATCCTGAAAAACTTGAATATTTTTTCCTCACTCGATATCCTCCCAAGGGTAGTCCCATGGAATCACGGGAAAAAGCTTTGTGAATGGATTGAGCGATTTTTCCAATGAAATCTCAGCCCTCCAATACTCGAGAGGAAGACTTCCGGCTCCTGGGTATCGAGCCCGGCACCTCTCCCGCCAGGGTCAAACAAGCCTACAGGGAGCTGGCCAAGAAATGGCACCCGGATTTCTTTCATCAGAAGGGGCCCAGGGAGAGGCGGATTGCCGAGGAGAGGTTCAAAGAAATCACGGCCGCTTATCGGCGGCTTTCCCGCGCATGGAAAAATCCTTCCGAGAGAGCGACAGAACCTGTCAAAGGGAAATCCAAGGCATCGTCCAGGCCCAGAAATAAATCCCAGGCTGCCGCTACGGACCGAACCGCGCGGGATGGTTGGGCTTCCGGGCTTGCCGGGCTTGTCATGGCTCCATTCAGGCACGCACTGACCTCCAAGCATTCCAGGGTGATCCGGGTGGGCGTCGGCGTCTTGTTCCTGGGCTGTTCTCTGGTCTGGATGCTTTCCCATTGGCGGCCCGTGGAAAAGGACTTCTTTCGTCCTTTCATCACTGGAAGGCCGTCCGCTCAACTTCCCTCCGTTGAGCCGAGCCCGCTTCCCCCTTCCAGGAACCCCCACCTCCCTGCTACGGACACACCCAATGCAGTGTCCGGAGCCGCCCCGGAGACCGCTTCCCCCGCTTCTGAATCCCCTCCTCGTGGTCACACATCCGGGCCGTCTCCGTATTCACCGCCTCCCTTCTTCACCCTGGGATCTACCGAGAAGGAAGTTCTTCAAGTCCAGGGACCTCCAAGCAGGATTCATGGCCAAACCTGGACCTATAACCTGTCGGAAGTGCATTTCAAGGACGGGCAAGTCTGGAGATACAACAACTTCGACGGTTCCCTCAAGGTACAGCTGACTCCGTCCACCTCTCCCCAGGGAGACCCTCCATCCTTTTTTTCTCTGGGCTCGTCTAAAGATGAAGTGCTCCTTGTCCAGGGTACTCCAACCCGAATCCAGGGAAATCGATGGTATTACGGCTTCAGTGAGATACGGTTCAAGGACAACCGCGTGCAAGGATACGACAACTACTTCGGGAACCTGAAGGTGCGTCTCTTTCCTTCGGATCCCCTGGTCGGGGAGGCACATCCGGACTTTTTCACCATGGGAGCCACGCCGGACGAAGTCCTCGTCGTGCAGGGGACCCCCACCAGCATCCAGGGAAACACCTGGTTCTATGATCTGTCGAGCATTCTCTTTCGGGAAAGCAAGGTCCAGTACGTAAGCAACATCAGCAGCAATCTTCGTTATGTCGCCCCACCTGAGACCCCGTAAAGAACCCGTTGCGGGATGCACCTCCGCCCGTGATACCAAAAGCATCCACACAGTCTGTCCGGACTCCGTCCTTTGAGAGGGGCTTCTTTAGGGGGGCAATCAACGGACCGATGACTTCAATCCCCCGGTCCGTCAGCAAGAAAGGCAAAACTTGATCGGAGGTTCTATCCGTCAATACTATTCGTGACAATGGCGGCAGAATCGCCTTGTGGAGTACAGACCCCACACCGGCGGCAGTTTTCATCGGGGCGACACGGCGTGGTCGATTCTCCCCGCAGGGCACGCTGGTACTCTTCCCACAGAAAGGCTCTCTTGAGTCCCAGGTCGATGATTTCCCAAGGAAAGGCCTCGTCTTTTCCCCGCTGGCGCAGGACCCAGAAATCCGGGTTCGTCGGCACGCTCCTCATGGCCTGGCTCCATCCGACCCCATCCAGGGCTACTTTCTCGAGAATGGGTGCCACGCGACGATCCCCCCGGGACAGGAGAGCCTGCACATAGGCCCATTTGGGCAGATCGAAGTGAACCCGCACATTGGCAAGCTTCCCTAAAGCTCTCTGTAGTCTTTTGCCCCGCTCCTTCAGTTCCCTCATCCCGGCAAAGGGGACCCATTGGAACGGAGTGAACGGTTTGGGGACAAAAGAATGAACGCTCAGGGTGAAGGTTCCCAGCCGGGTGCGACCGCGGCCGGTTTTGAGGATTCGATGGCGGATTGCCTTCACAAGATCCACGATGGCGTCCAAGTCCCCGTCTGCCTCCGTGGGCAATCCGATCATGAAATAGAGTTTGAGATGCGTTACACCACGCTCTACCAGTTCCTCGACGGCGTGATGGATCTGATCCACGGTCAGGTTTTTGTTAATAACCCTGCGAAGGCGTTCGGACCCCGCCTCGGGAGCGATGGCCACTGCATGATGGTGGCTGGCTTCCAGGCTCGATGCAATCTCCTGTGTGATGCTGTCCGCACGAAGGGAAGAAAAGGAAAGGGAGGCCCCTCGATCCAGCAGAGATCGGCAGATGAAAACAATCTCCGGGTGATCCGAGACGGCGGCGCTCACAAGTCCCACCCGTGGGCTCCGGTCGAGATTATCCAGGGCCACCTCGATCACTCTCGTTCCCGGGTGAGTTCGGACTGGACGATAGACGTAGCCGGCCGCGCAGAACCTGCATCCGCGGCCGCAACCCCTTCCAATCTCGATCAAGGTGACGTCGCTGAATTCGGTCTCGGGAGTGAGAATCACGGTCCGGCAGGGTTTGGCCTGACTTAGCTCCGTTCGACGATAAGCAATTCTTTCGGGAAGTGTCCCTCGGACCGGTTCCACAGAACGCAGGGTCCCGTCGGAATGGTAGGTATCCAGGTACAGGGAAGGGACATAGATACCGGAAACCTCTCTGGCAAACCGACCCAGGAAGTCCCTGCGGTCCGCTCTTCTCTCCTGAAATTCATTCCACCAGCCTTCCAGGTCGGACATCATGTCTTCGGCTTCGCCGATGAAGAAGAAATCCATGAAAGAAGAAAGGGGTTCAGGATTCAAAATGACCGCAATGCCCCCTGCGGCAACGGCCGGGGATTCCGATGAACGGTGAGCTGCACGAGGCTCGATGCCGGCCAGGCTCAGCATTTCCACGACGTGCGGATAATCGTTCTCGTAGGGGATGGAAAAGGCCAGAAGGTCAAACTCCTGCACGGCCCTCTGGGACTCCAGGGAAAGGAGCATTCCGGGTTGTTGTTTGAGTAAGGGCAAATCGGGGGGTTCGGGGTAAAAAACCCGTTCACAGACCACGTAATCCAGCTCGTTCAACGCTGCATAGACCGACTGGAACCCCAGGTTGGACATGCCGACGGAATAGCGGTTGGGGAAAGCCAGAGCCACACGGACCTTGCCGCCCCAATCTTTACGGATCGTCCCTCTTTCGGCGGAAAGCCACTGCCTCTGACGCTCTTTCCATTTCCAGAGCATGGCGGATCTTCCGGGTCTCGAGCCCCGGTTTCCAGCGGGAACTCGGACGTACGGCAAGGAGACTCCCGCTGGACACGGGAGATACCTCCCCTCCCTCGTCTTGTACCTCCATCCCCTGCGGCAGGGTGCGATTCAACCGGGAGCGGGCCTTGCACTTCATATACCTTGCACTTCATATACGAAGAACGCAAGTGAGGCAATCCCCCTGGGACAATCCCCGGCCCCCTTCCACTCTCCAGGGGGAGGCCAAGGTGGGCGGGGTATAAATCGGCATCTTGAATGCCCGTTCACCCAGGCCTTCGTCACCGCAACACGTTCCTCAATCCGCCTGACGACGAATGAAGGTGGGAATATTCAGGTCTTCCTCATCGGAGACGGTCCCCGTCAGCCGCTGAAGAAAGGTTTTCTTTCTCGGGACCTCGTAACTGAGGCCCGGTCCGTTTTCCCGCGCGGAGCGATGGCGAACCACCGTGGGAATCTGAAGATAGTCATAGTTGAGTTCCGGGATGACCCCTTCAGCCCTGGCCCTCTTGGCACGGGTCACCGTCGCGCTGACGGGCTCGGCCTTCTCGACTTTCCCAATTCCCGTGGCAATGACCGTCACTCGAATTTCGTCTTCCATGGTGGGATCTATGGCCGTGCCCAAAATGATGTGGGCTTCATCATCCACTTCTTTGTAGATTATGGAGGAAGCTTCCTCGAATTCGTGCATCCCGAGATCGGGTCCAGCGCAAATGTTGACCAAGGCTGCCCTTGCCCCATGAATGGAAATGTCCTCGAGAAGGGGACTCGACATGGCCTGCTGGGCAGCCTGGGCCGCTCGGTTTTCCCCGCGACCCACTCCGGTTCCCATGAGGGCCAGCCCCATTTCGCCCATGACGGTCTTCACATCGGCAAAATCCACATTGAAGTAACCGGGGTTGACGATGAGGTCCGAGATCCCTTTTACTGCATACAATAACACATCGTCTGCCCGCTTGACCATCTCGAGGAAGGTGGCACGCCGATCGGCCAGGCACAAAAGCCGGTCGTTGGGAATGGTGATGAGGGTGTCCACAACCTCCTGGAGAGCTTTCAATCCCTCCTCGGCGTGCCGATGGCGCACTTTCCCTTCAAAAGTAAAAGGTTTGGTGACCACGGCCACGGTGAGAATCCCCATTTCTTTGCACACCTGGGCGGCGATGGGGGCTCCCCCCGTGCCCGTTCCACCGCCCAGCCCCGCCGTGATGAACACCATGTCACTGCCCTCGACAGAAGCACGGATTTTATCCACATCCTCCTGGGTGGCCTTGCACCCCACCTCCGGGTTTCCCCCGGCGCCCAGCCCCTTTGTCAGGTTTATCCCCAGCTGAATCTTGGTTGACGCCAAACTCCGTTCCAACACCTGGAAATCTGTGTTGGCCGCTACGAATTCCACCCCTTCCAGCCCTTCGCAGATCATGTTGTTGATTGCATTGCCACCGCCGCCACCGATTCCCAAAACTTTGATCTTGGCTCTGTTCAATGATAAATTTTCCATATCGGCCCCTTCCCCCTCGATGATCGTATTTGGTTAGGACACTTGCAAACCAAGTCCTGCCGTTCTTCCACTCAGATCCCTCGACCGAGTCCACTTGATTCCTGTCCCGGCCTCCTCCTTCCTTTTCAGATCCCTGTCCACCGTCCGTAGATTCATCCCAAAAACTCCCGAAACCACCGCTTCAGGGACGTCATCACTTTCCTGAACAAGGTGGGCTCTTCCAGGGGACTGCGACGTCCTCCATGTTTGCGGCCATGCAAGAGTAAGCCGCTCGCCGTGGCGTAGATCGGGTTCCTCACCACATCCCCCAATCCTCCGAAACGGTAGGGAACCCCGATACGGACCGGCATATCCAGAACATTCTCGGCCAATTCCCGGATCCCCGGTAGAAGGGCGACCCCCCCCGTCAGGACCGCCCCGGCATGCAACGACTCGAGGTATCCAGACCGCACCAGTTCCCACTCGATGATTTTCATGATTTCTTCCACCCTGGCCTCGATGATCTGGGTCAGGATGGACTTCGCCAACTGCCGTGGCTTTTGCCCTCCCACGGACCCCACCTCGATAACATCCTGGGGGCTTACCCATTCGGTAAGGGCGCAGCCGAATTTCTTTTTGATCTTCTCCGCCTCGTCCATGGAGGTGCGAAGTCCCACGGAGATATCGGATGTGATGTGGTTCCCCCCCAGACCCACCACGCAGGAATACCGAATGGCGTGATCGCTGAAAATAGCCACGTCACTGGTCCCTCCCCCCATGTCGATGAGAGCAACTCCCAGGTGCTTTTCGTCCGGGTCCAGTACCGACTCGCTTGAGGCCAACGATTCCAGCACCAGGTCTTGAACCTGGAGCCCGGCGCGCTCGCAGCATTTGACAATGTTTTGCACGGCACTGACGGCCCCGGTGATGATGTGGACCTTTGCCTCGAGACGCACGCCGGCCATCCCCAGTGGATTCAGGATCCCTTCCTGATCGTCCACGATGTACTGCTGCGGCAGAACATGGAGGATCTGCCGGTCAAAGGGCATTGCCATGGTTTTGGCCGCATCGAGCACGCGGTCGATGTCCTGCTGGGTCACCTCCCGACTCTTGATGGCGATCACTCCATGACTGTTCAAGCTCTGGATATGAGTCCCGGCTACCCCTGCGTAGACGGACGAGATTTCACAGCCCGCCATCAGTTCCGCTTCTTCGACGGCCCTGCGAATGGCGTTGACCGTCTGATCGATATTGAGCACCACCCCACTCCGAAGCCCCACCGACGGGTAGCTGCCCACGCCCACAATATCGATTCCCTCGGACGTCAACTCCCCCACCACGGCGCAAACCTTGGTGGTCCCCAGATCAAGGCCTACAATCAATTCCTCTCTCTTCCCCATTGGTTCCCTTTCGACGTCATTCTCAGGAAAGATGGCGTCCAGTAACCTACCCTATCCATGCCCGCGCCCCGCGGCTCTCGAAAAGCGGAATTCATCGACAGGAGCCCCCTTGCCTCTGATGCGACACTCGACAAAGAAATCTAAGTGCCCTTTTGGGTAGGAAAACGACCTTCAACGTACGCCCGATCCGGATAGTTCAAATCGATACGGGTTACCAGGTTCAACCATTGACGATCCGTCAGCATTCCGAGAACCAGTTCCAATCTCTCGAGTCTCAGCTCAAATTCCTGGGATCCCAACTCCACGGGTACTGCGTTGGGAGCCGTGTAAATGGTAAAACCCTCCACCCCTCGCCAACGACATTCCGAAATCCACTGGGACGGCACACGGCCCTGGAGTTGGTCCAAGGCCTTCAGGAGACTCTTCAATTGGTTAAGAGGCTCCGGAGGCAGGTAATCCCCCTCCTGCAAGCCCAGGGCGGAAAATCCCGTCACGTACAGCAGACCGGGATGGTTCTCGAGAACACCACGGGCGAACAGCTTTCCTTCCTCGTCCAAGAGAAACAGGTCTGCGGCATGCACCATGGCCATGGGTTTACGCTCGGTCACATGAATGAGAATGGAACCGGGGAAATCGATCTCCACCCTCGCATCTCGCACCCACGGCAGATCCTCGAGGCGTCGGCGCAGCTGGGAGGTCTTCAGGTCGAGGATGCAGGAACCCTTTGCCACGCCGAGGGTGTTCAGGATGTCCCTGCGCTCGAGGTAGTGCATCCCCGTGATCCGGATTTCCTCCACCTTCAGGAAGGGAAGCTCGAGGACGAAATGATAACCCCGCACCAGGGCGGCGCTCAGGAGCAGAACCCCCGCAAGGGACAAAACCGCTCTTGCAAGTCCTTTGAGGAAGGCTGCCACAGCCTTCCTGGTGGCTCGGGGATCGGAACGATAACGGTTTCTCTTTTTCTTGATCATGGGAGGAGTATCCGTAATTCTCGTTCCAATCGAACTCCAAAGGCCTCGAAAACCCGCTCTTCGGCCAGCTTCACCAGGGCGAGAACTTCCCGTGCCCGCGCACTGCCCAGGTTGACGATCCAGTTGGCATGTTTCTCGGAGATTTGCGCGCCCCCGACCCTCATGCCCTTCAATCCTGCCTGCTCGATCAGGGCTCCCGCCGATGCGCCCGGTGGGTTCTTGAAAACGCAACCGGCGGACGGAAATCCCACCGGCTGGGTCAAGCGGCGATGTTTGAGCACCTCGGCCATTTGAACCCGCAGATCCTCACCGGTAAGGGAGCGGAGGTGAAGACATGCCCCCAGGACCACCGCATCGCGAGGCAACCCCAGTGAGCGATAGCCTGTCGGGAGCTCGTTTTTTCCAATCCGGTGGCGCCGACCGTCTCTCTCCAGGACATCCACCCATACAA
The DNA here is from genome assembly GCA_018053185.1 of Syntrophobacteraceae bacterium. GTDB lineage: Bacteria > Desulfobacterota > Syntrophobacteria > Syntrophobacterales > Syntrophobacteraceae > JAGPLX01. Next base: position 15,806 of record JAGPLX010000004.1, on the reverse strand, counting down.
GGGGATCTCCGATACACCCCTGTCGGGTCCCGGCATTCATGACCAGCGCTCCCCCCACGGTCCCCGGTATCCCCACCAGCGACTCGATCCCCGCCAATCGGTGTTTCAAACAGAACCGGAGCAATTGAGGCAGCATCACGCCAGCTCCCACATGGACCTGAACCCCGCCTCTCTGGTTTCCAAGAAGGGAGATTGCCGAACAGCTTCCGGTCAGCTGGACGGCAGCCGCCTGCCACGGATCGTCGGGAGCAAGGAGGTTGGACCCGGCCCCCAGAATGAAGTGGGGAAGTCCATGTCGATGCAGGTCCCCCAGAATCGAGAGCAGAGACTCTTCGTCGGGAGGCCGAACGAGACAGGCAACGGGACCTCCAATGCGAAAGGTCGTGTGCCCGGACATGGGTTCGCACCACAGCACCTCGAGATCCATCGACCGGAACAGCGATTCGAACTCCCGGGTCTGCGAAACGCCGGGGACCATCGAGTTCACGGATTGGGTGATGTCGTGTGCCATGTTGCCCATGCAGCCCTCATGCACTCGGTGTTCCGCCAAGCCTGTCCAGCAGTCGCTCGCCCACCTGGAGAACATTCCCCGCCCCCAGGGTCATGACCACATCTCCCGGAGCAACGATCTCGCAAAGTTTCTCCACCAGGTCCTCGAGACTGCGACAGTAGTGAAGGTCATGATGGCCGTGGGAGGCGATCTCCCGGGCCAGTCTCTCTCCCGTAACCCCCTCGATGGGCTTTTCACTGGCGGCGTAGATCTCCGTCGTGAGGAGCACGTCCGAGTGGTAGAAACATCGGGCGAACTGGTCCATGAGGGCCTGGGTGCGGCTGTAGCGATGGGGCTGGAAGACGATGATCCGACGCCGGTTGGGAAAGCACTGGGCCAGCGTCTCGAGAACTGTTCGGATCTCCGTGGGGTGATGCCCGTAGTCATCCAGCACTAATATCCCGCCCACTTCGCCCTTGACCTGGAACCGCCGCTGCACCCCGGTCATGTCCCGAAGCCCCGCACGGATGTCCTGCCATGCGATCTCGAGTTCCCTGGCCACCGCTACCGCAGCCAGGGAATTCAACACGTTGTGCCGCCCCGGAATTCCCAGTTCGATCTCTCCCAGTTCCTCCCCCCGGTAGTAAGCCCGGTAAGAGGCGCTGAATCCGTCGATCTTTACTTCCCGGGCCTGAAAATCCGCCTGGGAAGAGAACCCATAGGTCACAAACCGCTTGCCGATCCGAGGCATCAGGCTCTGAATATTTTCATCCTCGAGGCAGAGAACCGCCTGACCATAAAAGGGAATCTTATTGATGAACTGGAGAAAGATATCCTGGATGTGCTCCAGGTCCCGATAGTAATCGAGGTGCTCGAGATCGATGTTGGTTACCACCGCAATGGTCGGCGGGAGCATGAGAAAGGTGCCGTCGCTCTCGTCAGCTTCGGCAACCATGAAATCCCCATGTCCCAGCTTCGCGTTCGTGCCCCAGGCGTTCAACTTTCCTCCGATCACCACTGTGGGATCCAATCCGCCTCGGGCCAAAACCGTGGAAATCATGGAGGTGGTCGTGGTCTTGCCGTGGGCCCCGGCAATGAGCACGGAGTATTTCAGACGCATGAGCTCGGCAAGCATTTCCGCCCGCCGGATGATGGGAACCTTGCCCAGAGCGCGAGCAGCCTTCCATTCGGGGTTTTCTTCGGAAATGGCCGAAGAGAGGACCACCACGTCGGCATCCCGCACATGTTCCGGTTCATGCCCCAGAAAGATCCTGGCCCCCAGGGCTTCAAGGCGCCGAGTGAGATCGCTTTCCTTCAGGTCCGAGCCGCTCACTCGATAGCCCAGGTTCAAGAGCAGCTCGGCGATCCCGCTCATGCCGATTCCACCGATTCCTACAAAATGAATATGCTGATAGCGCTTAAACATAGGGCGATTCCACCCTCTTTTCACCGCTTCGGGCGATGCTCATGAGGAGCCCGACGGCAACACAACTGGCCAGGAAAGCGCTTCCTCCATAGGATACAAAAGGGAGAGGCAATCCCTTGGTGGGAACGAGTCCCAGGACCACTCCCATGTTGAGAAGTGCCTGGAGAGACAGCAACATGGTCAGACCGAAGGCGATCAAGGATCCGAGCTGATCCGGGGCTCTCCTCGATATGTGCAGCCCTGTCCAGGAAAGACAGAAGAAAACGGCACAGACCAGGGCGATCCCCCCGAATCCCAGTTCCTCGCCGATCACTGCCAAAATGAAATCCGTATGGGATTCGGGAAGATAGAAAAGCTTCTGCTGGCTGGCTCCCAAGCCTTTGCCCCACAGCCCTCCGGAACCCACGGCGATCCAGGCCTGGATCAGTTGGTAGCCCGAGTCCAGAGGATCGGTCCAAGGATTTCGGAAGGCGGTAACTCGCTCCCAGCGATAGGGAACAAGATAGACGAACTTGTAAAACCCAAGGCCGGCGACGGGAACCAAGGTCAGCAGGTGTCCGAACGGCACCCCAGCCACGGCCATCATCAAAACCGTGAGGCACCCGATGACGAAAGTGTTCCCAAAGTCGGGCTCGATCAGAACCAGCAGGCTCAAAATGCCGCACAGGCTCACGTGGGGTAGGAAACCAATCCATATCTTCCTGATTCCCTCTTGTTTCTTAGTCAAGGAGACACTCAGAAAAATCACCCAAATGACCTTGGCGTATTCGGCCGGTTGCAAAGAAAATCCCTTCAACTGGAACCAGCGTCGAGCATGATTGAATTCTGCACCAATCCCAGGGATGAGAACGAGGATCAAAGCTGCGATGGACAAAAGAAACATCCATCTCGCCTGTTCCCTGTACCACCCATAAGGAATGCGCCGTACCAATGCGATCACGGCAATGCCCAACCCGATGCATATCAGCTGCCTCTTCAGGTAATGGGACGAGGACTTCAACACCTGGGCTTTCTCGGCCAGTTCCTTGAAAGGAACGGTGGAACTGGCGCTATAGACCATGATGAGACCAAGCAACACGAGAACGAAAACCTCGATCCCCAGGTGGAGTTCCAACGGCATGGGCGACGTCGTGGTCTGCTTTTCCCTGGGTGCAGACTCCGTGAGAAAGGAGGAGGTATTTGAGGTGGTTTTCGACATTGCTTTCCCCGGCCATCAAGAGCGAAGTTCGGGAAGAGATTTTTTTCTCCCGAGGATCACGCACCTTTCCTCTCGTCGTCCAACTGGGAAACCAGACGCCGAAAGTGATCCCCCCGTTGGGAATAGCTTTGATACTGGTCAAACGAGGAACAGGCCGGAGACAGCAGCACGACTTCCCCCGCCTTTGCATCCCTCACAGCCTCCTCGAACGCCTGGGAAAGATCCGGAAAGGATCGGACCGGAATCCATTTACCAAGCTCCTCGACCATGCGGGAAGCCGCCTCTCCGAAGGCATAGACGGCCTCTCCCCGTTCCTTCATTCGTTCTCCGATGGGTCCGTAGGAACCAAGCTTGTCCCTGCCTCCCAGGAGCAGCCGCACAGGCTGACGGAAATTCTCCAGCGCCTTGACTACGGCTCCCACGTTAGTCCCTTTCGAGTCGTCGTAAAAGTCGATCCCCATCCAGGTGCGAACCAACTCGAGACGATGAGGCGGAACACGGTATTGCCGGACCGTCTGTTCCAGGACCTGCGGCGAAATCCCCAACGACACGGCTACAAGGCCGGCGGCCAGGATGTTTTCCTCGTTGTGAACTCCTCGAAGAGAGGACCCGTTCAAGGGAAAAGAAACCTGCTCTTTGCCGGGGATGTCGATCACCACCCGCCGCTCCCGAACCACAGCATGGGCCGAAGGCTCCTTGCGGCTGTAAACCAGCACCCGGCCCGGGACCTCGTGAGCCCTTGCCCTACAAAGAGGGTCATCCCCGTTAAGGACCGCCACATGGGAGGAATCCTGCCTCTTGAAAAGAGACATCTTGGAATCGGCGTAGGCCGAAAAACTCTTATACCGGTCCAGATGGTCCTCGGTAATGTTCAACAGGACTCCCATCTCCGGGTAAAAGAGAGGAGCCGTATCCAGCTGAAAGCTGCTGACCTCGAGCACCAGATAATCCACCTCTTGGCCGGAAGCGATCCATTCACTCAAAGGGGTCCCGATGTTTCCTCCCACGAAGGCTCTCTTTCCCGCCCGTTGAAGTATCTCGCCGATGAGTGTTGTGGTAGTGGTTTTCCCGTTGGTTCCGGTGACGGCAATGACCGGGCGATCCGTCATGCGCCAGGCCCAGTCTAATTCGCCCACAATCTCGACTCCCTTTTGGGCAGCCTTTTGGAGCGGCTCGATTTCCAGGGGAACCCCCGGACTGACGATGATCTGGTCCACACCGAGAAAGTCCTCGACCTCATGCCTTCCCAGACGGAAACGACAGCCTCTCGCCTCAAGAGAATCCAGGATGGCTCCGAATTCCCCCCGTGATTTCATATCGGTGGCCCTGACCTCGACACCATGGCGCAGAAGCAAGTCACACACCGATCTTCCCGAGATCCCCAGCCCAACCACCAGCGCCTTTTCCGGCATGGAGACATCTGGTCGCGATCCTTTCATTGGACAACCATCCTCTCGACGACTCGTTCCATGGTCATTCCCCTGGACCCCTTCACCACAATCCATGCCTCCTCGGGCATTCGGTCCCTGAGACGTTCGATGGCCTCTTCATGCGTTTGGGCATGAAAACAGGAGGACGGTGCCAAGCCGGCATCCCTGGCGCCCCGCTGGATTTCCCGTCCAAGTTCTCCCATGGTGATCAGATAACGGACACCCAAGCTCCCCACTTGATGCCCGACTTCGTAATGGAGAGCGGCGCTTCGGGGTCCCAACTCCCTCATCTCACCGAGGACTGCCACTACGGGTTTCCCGGAACTTGCGGTGAGGACTGCCCGCACCGAAGCGAGCACAGATTTGGGATTGGCGTTGTAGGTGTCGTCAATGAGGATCCTCCCCCCCTCCAGCAGGTGCCTCTGCATGCGCTGCTTTACCGGTTGATGCAGGGAAAGCCCTTCGGCTATAGCCTGGGGGGACTCTCCCAGAGACCACGCAAGGGCAGCTGCGGCCAGGGCGTTTTGGACCTGATGCATTCCCAGAACCGGGAGCCGTACCCGGAGAGTTTCCTTTCCAAAATTCACAGGAAAGATGCTGACTCCTTCGTTCACTTCGACGGGACCGGCCAGGACCACCATGGCTTCGGTTCTGTGAAGGGAATAGGTCACAAGCCCGGCTTCGAGGGTTTTCGAGAATCGCTCCAAAAGTTCATCGTCCAGGTTGATAGCGGCAACGCCCTGCGGTCCGAGACTCGAGATAAGCTTTCCCTTTTCATCGAGAATCCGATCCAACGAGCCAAGGCCCTCCAAGTGCGCCGGGTGAATATTGGTGATGATCCCCGCTGTCGGCACGGCCATGCGGACCAGGCGTTCCATCTCGCCGGGAACATTGATCCCCATTTCGACCACGGCAATCTCGTGTTCCGGTTCCATAGACAAAAGTGTAAGGGGAACTCCAACGAGGTTATTGAAGTTCCCCTGGTTCTTGAGAACCCTGTTTCGTTGGCTGAGGATGGCGGACACCATTTCCTTGGTACTGGTTTTGCCGTTGCTGCCTGTGATGCCCACCACGGGAATGGTGAACCGGAGCCGATGATATCGGGCGAGATCTCCGAGAGCCACGAGGGTGTCCGGCACCTGGATCACGGTCACATGAGCGGGAACATCTGCAGACCACTCCCTCCTGGGTCGGGAGACCACAAGGGTACCGGCACCTTTTTCCACCGCACTTTCCAGGAAACCATGGGCGTCGTGGTTGTCCCCGCGCAGAGCAACAAAGGCATCCCCCAGCCCAATCCGACGAGTATCGGTGGAAATCCTCGCGACGGCTCCTTCAGGGGAACCCTGCAGGAGTGTACCTCGGGTGGCTTCCAAAACGGCTGATCTCGTCCAACTCATCGTCGTACACATCCTGTCGGGCTAGGAAGCCGGTCTGTGTGCGGCCAGGAATTCCCGGACCACCACCTTGTCGTCGAAGGGGAGAACATTGTTACCCATTATCTGATACGTCTCGTGGCCTTTCCCCCCGATGAAGACGACATCTCCCGGACGGGCCCAGGACAAAGCCAGCTCGATGGCCTCCCTGCGATCCGGAACCACCGAGTATCCCCTGGCGGGCAAACTTTCCCTGTCCGGTTCCAAATACGGCATACCTTCCGCATAGACACCGGGCTCGATTTCCCGGATGATTCCCTCGGGATCTTCACTCCTGGGATTGTCGCTGGTCACCACCACCAGGTCGGCCCACCTGGCTGCGGTTCCGCCCATAAGAGGACGCTTTCCTCGATCTCGATCTCCACCGCATCCGAAAACCGCCAGAAGACGCCCGCATGTCATCATTTCCCGCAGGCAGCCGAGGGCTTTGTCCATGGCGTCGGGAGTGTGGGCGTAGTCCACCACCACCTGAAAGCCGAACTCCTCGGGAACAGGCACTCTCTGGAGGCGTCCGTCCACGGCATGGATCGCAGCCAAACCGTCCGGAACGGCTTCGGGTGGAATGCCTAGGGAAAGAGCTGTTGAAGCCGCCGCCACGACATTATACAAGTTCAATCGTCCCAGCAACGGTGATTCCACCCGCATGATTCCACCGGGAACGGCCAGTTTCGCTCGAATGCCCCCAGTTCCAAAATCGGCTTCCTGGACCCGGACTCGAGCTTTAGAGTTATGAAGGGAGTAGGTCCAGACCTCACCCCGAATGGATTCGGCAAGGCGTTTACCAAAATGATCGTCCAGATTGACGACCGCCGTCCCACGCTCTCCTCCTGGCGACCCGAGAAATCTCGAAAAAAGCAGGGACTTGGCTGCGAAGTACTTCTCCATGTCGCCGTGAAAATCCAGGTGATCCTGGGAGAGGTTCGTGAAGACCGCTCCTTTGAAGGAACACCCCTCGACCCTGCCCATGGCCAGGGCATGAGACGAAACCTCCATGACTACATGAGTGACCCCGTCCACTCTCATCTCGTGGAAAAGACGCTGGAGATCCAGGGATTCGGGGGTGGTCATGGCAGCCGTTTTTCGAACTCCGACCCAACAATATCCCAAGGTTCCGACGACACCGACGAAATGACCCATCCGGCGGAGAATTCCCTCCAGGAGCAAGGTCGTCGTGGTCTTTCCGTTGGTGCCCGTCACTCCGATAAGGGTCAGATCTCGAGACGGGTCTTCAAAAAAATTCGTCGCAAGATGGGCCAGAGCCTTGCGGCTATCAGCCACCCGCACCCAGGGGACAGTGAATCCGTTTTCAGGGGCGGATTCAGCCACCACGGCACGGGCTCCCCGCTGGACGGCATCCCGAATAAAGGCTCTTCCATCCAGGCGAGTTCCTCGAAGGGCCACAAACAGGTCTCCCTTCCCCACCCGCCGACTGTCGTAGGAAAGCCCCTCGATGAAAATGCCCTCCTTTCCCTCGGCCTCCAGGACGTCCAGCCCCTTCAACAAACAACTGAGAGTCTTACCCATTCCATTTCTGTTCATTTACCGGAACCCCACCTGTAGATGGATAGATGGACCGCAAATACCTTGTAAACGGGGATCATATCAGTGCGCCTCGTTGAGCACCAATTCCACGGTTTCCTTGGGTTTCAATGGCGCACCCACCCGAGGAGACTGGCTCACCACCGTTCCTCGGCCTCGCAGCTTCACTTGAGCGTCCAGAGGAGCCAGTCGCTGGAGGGCCTTTTGAAGACTCAGACCCGAAACATCGGGCATTTTGGCCGTCGTTTTGTTGTCCGTCGAGGGAGTCGGCCCGGAAGATTCCTTCTGGAGCGTTTTCACGAGCTTCAGCCCCGGCGCGTTGCCGGTTCCAACGGGGGAGGGCTGCACTCCCAGATACGGCAGAGCCTTCGCTGCAATATTCTTGAAAACAGGGGCGGCAACCACACCTCCATAAATGGCGCCGTGGGGCTCATGAATGACCACGCTGATGACCACACGAGGCTTCTCTACAGGAGCAAATCCGGTAAACAGCGAGGTATATTTGTTGGAAGCATAGCGCTTCGTGACGGGGTCCTGCATCTGTGCCGTGCCGGTCTTTCCTGCCACCGAATATCCTTCGGGAGCCGCTTTCACTCCGGTACCACCCTCTTCAGTCACGCTGCGCATCATATCACGAATCTGTTGCGCCGTCTTCGGTTGAATGGCACGCCGAGGGCCTTTGGTTCTCAGGGGTTCGGTGGGATCCCCCCTGTTGTCCACGATCCCCTGGATCACCCGGGCAGGGTTCCACTCTCCCCCGTTGGCGATGCAGGCAATGGCCGAGGTTAGCTGCAGGGCGGTCACTCCAACGCTCTGGCCGAAGCCCGTGGTGGCAAGATCGATGGGACGCCACTTTTTCCAGTTGCGCACCAGACCCCTGGCTTCCCCAGGGAGCTCGATCCCGGTGCGGGAGCCGAATCCGAAACCCTTGATGTATCGATAATACTGCTCCCGACCAAGCTGCAGGGCTAGTTTTCCCGCCGCAATGTTGCTGGAATGCTTGATCACCTCAGGGATGGTGAGCCATCCGTAAGGGTGCACGTCCTTGATCATGTGGCCCGCCAGAACACACTTTCCATTTTCGCAGAAAACCCGATCTTTCTCCCGAATGCGTCCCTCCTCCAGGGCCGCGCCCACGAGAAAGACCTTGAAGGTGGAACCGGGCTCGAAAAAATCGGTGATGGATCGGTTCCGCCAGGTGTCGGCGTCCCTTTTCCCATCGAGATTTGGATCGAAGGAAGGCCAGTTGGCCATGGCCAAGATTTCGAAAGTGTTTGGGTCCATCACCACCACCTCCCCTGAAGCCGCCCGGTACTTCTGAATGCACTTCTCCAGTTCGCTTTCGCAAAGATACTGGATATAGGCGTCGATGGTGAGCGTGACCCCGAAACTCTCCTTCACTTCGGGCGGGGCTTCCGCATTCAGCCACAGGTACTTCCGGACACCGTCCCTTTGCTGGACGAAGGTGGTTGTTCCTTGACGCAAGACCCGATCAAAAGACTTTTCTATTCCCTCGAGTCCCACGCCGTCCTTTCCCACAAAACCAATCACATGACCTGCAATCTGCCGAAAAGGATAAAAACGCCGGTACTCCTCGATGAGGTTGAGTCCTCTGGCCCGCAGCCTCTCGATAGCGAAGGCCTGTTGATCCGTGATGTGCCGTTTCAACCAAACGAACTTCCGCCCGCTGGACAACTTCTTTTCCAGAGAAGCTTCCGGCTCCTCCAAAATGGGGGCCAGCCGGTTCGCCAATTGCCTGGGGTTTTCCACGACCTCGCTGTCGGCGTACACGGAATGCTGCGGTACAGAGTAGGCTAGAAGCCTCCCCTGCCGGTCGTAGATGGAACCCCGGTAGGTGGGAACCTGGAAAGTCGTCTCGATCTGAGCCCGTTCCCTTTGAAGCCACACTTGGTGTTCCCATAGCTGCAATCGCAGCGCCTTGAGAAGGATGAGACCCAGGACGGAAACAATGAGAATTTTACAGAACGCATGACAGGACCAGTATCGAGCGTTCAGAAAGTTCCTGCCGTTCCGTGCGTCCATTCTTCATCACTCCCTGTCAGCGCCCTGCCCTCTTGAACCGCAGGCGCTTTCCGCTCCCCTGGGCGATGGCATCCATGGGGTGGAACCGATTGGCCCGGTCAGGCAGTCGTGGTATTGGGTCGAGCACCCAGAGTTTTCCCCAAACTTTCTCGTCCGGCGTCGTTTCCGGGGATCACGACCAAGCAGAACCTGCCCACAGAATTTCATGCCTTTTTCGAACATCAACGCAGAGTGATTTTCTGATCCGGCTTGGGTGGACATAACCCCAATTGCATGCGACCCACCTCTTCCATGTAAAACGGGTCCTGGAGCCGCACCCATTCCACTCGCAACTTCCTCTGGACCGAAAGCAGCTGCTCATATTCGTCATGAAGTTTTGCCAGACGATAGCCGTTTTGCACCCGCTCGACGGTGAGCCACACGTAAAACACCGCCGCACAGGCAAACACCGTAGCCAGGGTTCCCACCACCACGAGCCATTTCCAGAGCCCTCCATGCGATTCGGCTTTGTCCTGGCTCACCAATCCAGCCTTGATGGTCAGAGTGTGCATGGCTTCCTCCCTCAAACTTTTTCCACAGCCCGCAGCCTGGCGCTGCGAGCCCTAGGGTTCCGTTCGATTTCCCCAGCATCCGGCCGAACAGCTTTTCTGGTGAGAATCTTTGCCAGAGGCTTCCCTTGACACCGGCACACGGGCAAACCTTCGGGACACCGGCAGGACATCGCCCAGGATCGAAATCGGTCCTTGACCATGCGGTCTTCCAGGGAGTGAAACGACACCACGCACAGTCTCCCACCCGGCCTCAAATCCTCCAGCACCTGGGAAAGGAATGCGTCCAGGGCCTCCAATTCTCGATTCACCGCCATACGCAGCGCTTGAAAGGTCCGAGTAGCCGGATGAATCCTGAAAGTATCCCTTGTGGGCGGAACCACCTCCTGAATGACCGCGGCAAGTTCCACTGTTCCCGTGAACGGCTTCCGGCGCCGACGGCTCACGATGGCCCGAGCAATACGTCGGGCCCATTTTTCTTCCCCCAACCGGAAAATCAAGTTTGACAAATCGTCCTGCGGAAGGGCATTGACCAAGTCAGCCGCAGTCTGCGAAAGTCGGAGGTCCATACGCATGTCCAGGGGCCCTTCCTGAAGAAAGCTGAATCCCCGGTGGGGATCGGCCAGTTGAAACGTTGACACACCCAAGTCGACGACGATTCCGTCGACAGGCTCCCACTGCATTTCCTCCAAAATGGCATGAAGGTCTGAAAAACTGGCCCGTCGAAGCAACAACCTCGGATCGTGTGGAAACTGCTCCCGAACCCGCTCGATGGCTTCCTCGTCCCAATCCAGCCCCAAAACGAGACCATCGGGGGCTGTCCTCCGAAGGATCTCGCCGGTGTAGCCTCCGCCCCCCAGGGTTCCATCCACATAGAGCCCGCCCGCTCGACATCCCAGGAGTCCAATGGCCGCATCCAGAAGAACCGGGACATGGTGAGGTGGAGCCAGAGTTCTCATTGCCGGATCAGAAACCAGTGTTGGCAATGTCTAAGGCGATTTCCAGAAAATGATCGCTGCCCCACTCGCTGTGCTTTTCCCAGGCATCCCTGTTCCAAATTTCAAAGCTGGAAAGCATACCGGCCAGGAGCACCTCCTGCCCGAGCTGGACCTTTTCTCGAAGGAGCGGTGGAATCAGGATTCTTCCCTGACCATCAAATTCGCATTCCTCAGCCCCTGAGATGAAGTGGCGAATGAAGGTTCGATGTTGCGGTTGAATTTGGGAGAGACCGAGGACCTTGTTCTCGATTTGCTGCCAATAATCGATGGGATATGCCACCAGGCACTTGTCCAGCCGAGTAATGATGAGAGCATCCGACTGGCGGACCTGCAAGACATCGCGGAATTTCGTAGGAACTCGTAGCCGACCCTTGGCATCGAGGCGCGCAATGGATTGACCTCTGAAGTAGGACTTTTCCAAGGTAACCACTTTTGACCCTTTCTTCCCACTTTCCGCCACTGACGGGTCATTTAACACGGCCTTTTTTCCATTGTCAAATTCAAATTGCCCCCAACCAACCACCCCAACACTTTTTCCCTTCTGGAGGCTATTTCTTAAGTCCCCGAAACTCTATATCTTTTCCAGTTGCATCCCCATGTCCCCTTATGCTACGAAGGCACCGGGCACTGAGATGCCTTCCGGGGTATTTCGCCCGCCCAAAAGGAGCCTCTGCTAGTACCCCAAAAGAAGGCCTTCCCTCCAAATAGCAGAGGCTTTCTTTTAACCACAGGGGGAAATCCATGAATCCGGATGACGAGAAGATTCTCCGCATCTCCAAAGAAATCATTGTCAAATTCATCGAGCTGGGAAGGGTATCGCCCGGCAACTTCGACAACCTTTTTCGAAGCGTGTTCTGGACCGTGAAGGATACGCTGGTGAACGCTCAGGCACCCAATTGGGCTGCGGAACTTTCAAAAATGAAAGAAACGGGGGAGGAATAGTACGGTACCCGTGGGAGGGGACAAAACTCGGGGAGAGGTCGGAAACCGTACCGGAGGTTCTTCCGCATGGTTTGTCGGAAAACACGGAAGGCCGCACATGGGTGAAGCACGGCAAGTTCTACCGCTTGGAAGGCCGGAAGGAAGTGGATTGCCCCTTTAAGGTGGAGGTTTCAAAACTTTGGTCATCCATCCTGGGGAAAATGATATCGATAAGCATTAAAACAGATTCGAGTAAATGCGGACCCAGTTGCCTCCCATGACAGCTCGGACTGCTTCCGGAGGGTAACCATCCCGTACCATGCGGTCTGCGAGAACAGATAGTCTCGAGATGTCCTCCAACCCCTCCGCTACGAAAAAGGAACCACAATAGTCCGAGCCCAGTGCGACGAAACCGCACCCGAAGGATTGAACCATCCAATCGATGTGTCGGAAAACATCCTCTTCGTCGGCTTGTCTTCCAATCGAGAGCATCTCCGAATTCACAGAAATCCCGATGACTGCCCGGCGTTCCACCAAGGTTCGAACCTGATCCTTGGTGAGATTCCTCGGGGTGTCGCAGAAGAACCGGAAGCCTGTGTGGGAGGCCACGAGAGGGCCGTCGAAGAGGTCCATGAGCTCCCAGAAGCAGGGATCGGACAAATGGGCCACGTCTACGGCCCATCCAACCTCCCGAAGCCTCTGGATGACCCTTTTCCCTTCCCGTGTTAGTCCCCCGGGAAGAAAGATTCCATTGCCATCCCCGATCCGATTTTTTCCCGCATGAGTCAATCCCACCACGCGGATGGCCAAGGCATCCAGTTCCGTGACATCCAAATCCACCAGCGCGTCGGCGTTTTCCAGCAGGAACAGGGTTGCCGGTTGCTGTCCGCCGGATTCATATGCAGACAGGAGTTCCTGAGACGTGCGAAGGGGAATGAGGCCGTCCAGATGCTCCTGAGCGTAGTCAACCAACTCTTTGAAATGGTTTGCCGACGAGCCTTCGCCGTTATATTGGTCGGCACAGTAAATGGCCGAAACAATGACCCGGACATTCCCTCGGATCAAATTCCCGAGGGTGACACTGCCCGACGTGATCTCACGGAACGTCTTTCCAGGGTGGTTTTCCCTTAGCTCGAAGAGGATGTCCACGTGACCATCCACAATAGGGATGGATTGGGGGGAAGAAAGCATTTGCATCCAGATCCTTTGAGGGAAGTGGGATGAGGAATCCCGGCCCCTCACCCCGCCTCGTTTGCTGTTACCTCATCCCTATCTCCGTACCGGAGATTCCGTCGGTGCATGTCAGGTAGGGACATGACATGCGGATGCCTGATCCGAAGATTCATGGCATACATCCGTATACAGCACCTTGTTCTCCACTTCCTTCACCTTCAGCATCCCCTTCACCTCCTTTCGTCGGGATAATCGAGCGATCCCTCATGAAGGATTCCCATCTCTCCCAACATCCGGATCGCATCGACACAGAGAACCGTGAAATGGTCCCGGCTGTGATCCTTTCCATGGACGGGATACAGCTTCTCGCGAATATCGAGAACGGAATGGGTCCCGTCGCACAGGGTAAGCAAATCCCTTCCGAACTGGTTGATTTCTTTTACGTCCAGACGGTCCCCCTTCTGCCGAAAAACAAGAAAGGTCTTTTGGGGAGCATACGAGATCCGAACTACCCCCTTTTTTAGATCCATAATAATATCCGTCATGGGAAATGTGAACTCTTTAAGGAGGACCTGTGCGGTGCGTCGAGGGTTTGAAACGTGAATCCCGTGGATATCCATGGCGAAATTGCCTGCTGGATGTGAAAAGAATTTCCCCACCTCGATACTCGACTGTTCATATTCCAACACATCGTTGATGTGGAGAAAACGAATCCTCCTTCTTTGCCGGATCCTGCCTTTTGCGTAGTCGCGAAAGTACCGGTAGCAATCTTGAGGGGAAAGAGACGGTTCACTTCTGCCGAGGTGGCATTGCAGCCAGAACATCCAATGGAGGAAAAGATCCGAGGCCGATTCCTCCAGTTCATGGGTCAGGATCCAAAAGGCCCTGGGGAAGTAAGCGACCATCAGCGGGAAAAAAAATGCGATGAGGTTCAGCTCCTTTAGGGACCTTGCAGGGCACGGGAGATTGTAGAAACTGCTGAAAAGGAGAGGATCCGAGTTGATCAAGTCTTCATCGGCCTGAAGACGTCTGCCTCCGTCGAACTCGATGCCCAGGGAGAAATAGGTATCCACTTCACGAATCAGCAGATGGGAATGGCGCCGGTAGAGCTCGGTTCCAGGCAGGATCGTCGCCATTTGGATCAGGGGATGGCTGGTTCCGAGCATTCCGGTTTTCAAAGCCAGGACCAGGGTTGCATCCAGATCCGCCCGTTCTTCTTCGGGAAAACCGATGACAAAACTGAGGGTCGGGATGATCTCCTCATCGGTCGTCTCCCGCACCCTCTGGTGAAGAATGGCCTCATCGATATCTTTGTGGATGAAAGCCAGAGTCTTCTTGGAACCTGAATCAATTCCGTAGCACATGGATTCGCAACCAGCTCTTCTCATGGTTCGAAGCAGGATGGCGTCCACGCCGTCCAACCTCGAGATGCAGTACCAAGGGATGTGGTTCAGATGCTCCTCGACCATTCGACGGCAGAACTCCTCCACATAGCTTCTCCGCGCGGTAAACTGGTCGTAGGCGAGGAGAAAACACTGGGCACCGAAATCCTCATGAAGGTGCCGAATCTCCCCGATAATGCGGTCCACGGAGAAGGTGCGGGTTTTGCGACGCCAGACGAGGGACTGTGAACAATACACACAGCGGTGGGGACAGCCTCTGCCGACCTCGAGAATGGCAATGCTTCGGCGGATATTGCAGGCATCGCGGTATTCGGAAAGGGGCGGCAGCAGGCGATAGTCGGCAATAGGGAGTTCATCGAGACGCATCAGGAGATCCCGGTCACGATTTCTCACCACGTCTCCGGTCTTTCGATTCCGATAGGTAACTCCGCGGACTCCCTTTCCGTCCTCACCCCGATCATAGGCGGCCACAAGCTCGGGAAATGTGATTTCGCCTTCCCCCCGGACGATGGCGTCGATCCAGGGGAAGAACATCAATGTTCGCTTGTCTACAAAGGTGGCGTTGTGTCCCCCGAAAACGATCCGGATCCGGGATTGCCGTTTCTTGACGATCCTGGCGATCTGGACGGAGGGTGGATAGGTGGTGCATTGAACGGAAAAGCCCACAAGGTCCGGTTCTTCCTCGAGGATCCTCGATGCACACTGCTCGTAGATGGTGGAATCCAGACGGATGAGGCCCTTTCGGATGGCCAGGGGGAAGTCGAGAATTGTAGTCTGGTGAGGGCTGCTTTTAAGGATAGTGGCAAGGTTGAGCAGTCCGAGAGGAGGAAGGCTGTACATGGGTTCCAGATAAAACGGAGGAAAAACAAGAAGGATCTTCATGGAAACCGGGCGACTCCCCAAAGTGCCTTTCACAGGAAACTGGAATCGGGATGTAGGGGAGGCAGGGCTGGATTGAGGCGATTCTCTCGGAGACTCCCCACTCCAACCCATTCAGGAGATGAAAAGAAAACGAATTGGATCCCCACGATCAAATTCATCGATCCAGTCGATCCCGGCTGGACCTCATGTACTAAAAACGTGGTCCACCAACCTTTGGAGCATGACGGTTCCTTTGACTTCAGTTTCGAAAAGAGGAGTCACGGCCCGCACCTGGTCTCCAAAAATTTCGGCGATCTTGGCCATATGTTCTTCCTGCATC
>JAGPLX010000089.1 GCA_018053185.1 Syntrophobacteraceae bacterium | reverse complement strand
CACTAGGTACTTTGTTCTCTGGCTTTATCGAGGAGGGTCTGTAATGACTCTTCCTTTTCCCGACTCACGGAAGTCACCAGGACCTTCCCGCCGAAACCCAGGAACTCTTGACGGAGTCGTTCCGGATCGGCTTTGCGGACCAGGGCGAACAACGCCGAGTTTCCAGGTTGAAACTTCCTGGACAACTCCTTTACGAAAGAATCCTCGATGCCCGCATCGTTCAAGGCGGCGGACATCCCGGCGGTGACCGCACCGACCACGACTCCCAGCAAGGGATTCAGCAGAAGCACGCCCACGAGGAGGCCAGTGATACTTCCCAGCGCAATGCCCTTTCTCGTCAATTTGTGCATGGGATGATGCCGGACGGTTCCGTCCGCATCCTTCACCACCACGACCGCATCCTCGAGATCCAGGAACCCCTCTTTTTGCAGCTTGAGGAGCTTGGTTCGGGCCTCCTCGGCCTTCGATTCGTCATCGAAAACCAGGACGGCGAGCTTGGTGGTGTACTTGTCCCGAAGTTTCGCCCGGAGCAGTTCCGGAGCGATCCATTCTTCGAAACTGTCCGCAACCACCTCCGTGACCCCCCGGGAATCCACGGACAGCACTTTCCCGTCAAGGGTGTTCAATACGGAAAACTGGTCGATGTCCTCGTAGGTCCTGTTGACGACGATTCTTTTGAGCCCTAGGTAGCCGATGACTACATTGGACCGCGGGAAATTCGGCAGAGCGGATCGAAACGCGAGAGTTGTGCCGATGACGAACTCTTCGTTTCCCAGGCCGGCAACCCAGCTCTCCTCCCGGATCGGATCATCGGGAAGCTTGGTTGCGTATTGCTCCATAAATCTCGCGTAGTCATCGGGAATCCGGACTCCCAATGTCCGGGCAGCATAGTCTTTCAAGGTCTCCATGGGATTTCTCGCGGTTTTCGTAAGAACTTACCGGCTAAGGGTTTCCCGTCTGCGCCGTAAGGAGAATTCATCGGCGTGCCGCATCGCTTGCAGACGGTCCCCGAGCAACCAGCACCACAAGGGACCGGGGTTGGACCTCGTAGACCGATTCACACACGGGTGGGCTCTTCTCCCAGGGAACGATGTCTTCCGGGGATTCGAGAAAGGTATCGATCCAACGGAACCAGGCTTCGCCTGGAAGGTCCACCGTCGGCGGCAGTTGGAAACACAAAGGTTCCCAGTAGGCATTGACAATAAAATGGACTGCCGTGTGCTCCCCCACATTGTAGGCCGTGACGGCGATGGAATGGGAATAATAGCTCCAATCGGGCTGATGCAGGGTGACCCCATGCCACTGGATGCGCGCGCGTGCCAGGGTTTGATTGAGAGTCAGTTCCTCGGCCACCGAGCTTGCTCTCCTTGTGAGTCTTGCACGAATGAGCATTTTCGCGAAGCGGTAGATGTCCTTGTGGCGATCCAGAAGTGTCCAGTCAAACCAGCTGATCTCGTTGTCCTGACAATAGGCGTTGTTGTTGCCTCGCTGGGTTCGTCGGACTTCATCTCCCATAAGAAGCATGGGAGTGCCCAGGGATAGGAGGGTTATGGCCAGGAAATTCTTTACCTGGCGATTTCGCAGCCGTTCGATCTCCGGGTCCGTGGTAGGGCCTTCCACTCCGCAGTTCCAGCTCAAATTGTGGTCTGTCCCGTCGCGGTTGCCTTCTCCGTTGGCCTCGTTGTGCTTTTCGTTGTAAGAGACGAGGTCGTTCAAGGTGAAACCGTCGTGGCAGGTAATGAAATTGATACTCTGCTCGGGGTCCCGTTCCTCGTGCCCGTAAATGTCGGGACTTGCCAGGAGCCTCGAAGCAAAGCGGGAAACGGTGCCGTTGTCCCCCCGCATGAAGCTCCGCACATCGTCCCGAAACCTCCCGTTCCACTCCCTCCAGAAATCTCCCACAAACCTTCCCACCTGATACAGCCCGGCGGCATCCCATGCCTCGGCGATGAGCTTGATGCCGGCCAGAGCCGGGTCCGACTCGATATCCCACAGGACGGGGGGATTTTCCAGGGGATGTCCATTTTCGTCCCTGGACAAAATGGAGGCGAGGTCGAATCGGAATCCGTCCACGTGCATTTCGCGAACCCAGTAACGCAAGCTGTCCACGATCAATCGCCGAACGAACGGCTGGTTTGCGTTGAGGGTATTGCCGGTGCCGCTGTAGTTGGCATAGTAGGCCTTGTCGGATTCCAGGATGTAGTAAGTGTCGTTGGCGAAGCCCTTGAAGCAAAATGTTGGGCCCAAGTGGTTGCCCTCGGCCGTGTGATTGTAAACCACGTCCAGGATCACTTCGATCCCGGCCCGATGCAGGGCCTTGACCATGTCCCGGAACTCGTCCAATGGTCCCATGAAGTCCCGCCGCGAACTGTATGCGGTATGAGGGGCAAAAAAGGATACCGGGCTGTAGCCCCAGTAGTTCACAAGTCCAGGCGGACAGTCCTGGGGATCGAACTGAAAGACCGGTAGGAGTTCGACAGCCGTGATCCCAAGGTCCAGCAAATAGGGAATCTTTGTCACAAGGCCGGCATAGGTACCACTCTTTTCCGGAGGCACCCCCGAGTTGGGATTCCGGGTGAATCCTTTCACGTGCATTTCGTAGATGATTGTTTCCTTGAACGATCTCTCGAGAGGGGCGTCCCCCTCCCAGTCATATTCCCCGGGATCGACCACTACGCTCTTCATGGCCGTGGCGGTATTCTCCCCCGGTTGACAGGCTGCCGCGCGACTGTAGCCCGAGGGAACGGCCACAGCCTTACCGTAAGGATCCAGGAGAAGTTTATCGGCGTCGAAGCGCAAACCCTGTTCGGGATCGAAAGGTCCGTGGACCCGGTAGCCGTAGATCTGCCCCACCTGAACCCCGGGAACGAAGCAGTGCCAGTAGTAATAGCTTCTGTGGCGCTTGGGATCGAGGGAGATGATGCGCGAGGCACAATGGTCGTCCTCGTGATCGAAGAAAAGCAATTCGACGGCTGTGGCTTTCTTCGAAAAAACGCTGAAGTTGACCCCGTGTGGAAACACAGTCGCTCCAAGAGGATAACTGCTTCCTTTAAGGGGTTTTCCATCTTTCATGCTTCCATCCTCCCGGCTTACCGCCGGCTCGGCTTTCCGGATCTCCCGCCAATGCTCTACAAAATAAAAGATATCATGAAACGCCGCGTGCCGCGAGGGCCGACTCCCTCATCAAGGTCTCTTTGCCAACCGCCGCCGGGTGTCGTGGGAAAGCCCGTTCCACCGAGATTGCACGGGATCGCTCCCTCACCGACCCGCTGCGCCGACGGGAGGCCGACTGCTCCGTGGGACGCGGGAACCTCACCACATCGAGCGGCATCGAGCAGGACCGAGACTCGGCCACTTCCACGAACAAGGACCCTTACATCACGCTCGGCTGGCCGGTGGAAGCCAGGACAGCGTTCCACACCCAGCCGTCGGGGTCCATCTTCTTTCGAGTGGAAACGGCCAGGGAAATGGGCACGTGTGTGAATTCCCCGCTCCAGTCCCCGACCACCATGTTGGTGCGGCCGGCCATTCCCGCGTGAACGGCGTTCTGGCCGAGAAGAAGACAGAAAGCCGAATCATGAGCGTTGGCCGGAACGCTCCGAATGGTGTAGCTGGGATCGATGTACTTGAGGTTCACTTCCCTGTCGAGTTCCTTGAAATAGGCAGTGATCCGATCCCGCAGGAAAACGCCGATGTCTCCCAGCCGGATATTTCCCGAGGCATCCCGTTCCATGGTTTTCTGCATGAGGTCCTGGCCCGCTCCCTCTCCCACCACGATGACGGCGTGACCTTTGCGCTCGAGCCGTTCTTCGAGGTTTCGCAGAAAACCCTCGAGGGTGAAGGGAACTTCCGGGACCAGGCAATAGTTCACATCATTGTAGGCGAGGGCGGCAAAGGCTGCGATGAAACCCGATTCCCGCCCCATGAGTTTCACCAGTCCGACGCCGTTTCTCGCGCCCGTGGCTTCGGTGTGAGCG
Source organism: Syntrophobacteraceae bacterium (assembly GCA_018053185.1). Lineage (GTDB taxonomy): Bacteria > Desulfobacterota > Syntrophobacteria > Syntrophobacterales > Syntrophobacteraceae > JAGPLX01. The sequence continues at coordinate 2,320 of JAGPLX010000089.1, read as the reverse complement.
GAAAGGATCGCTTTGCCCGCCTCGGTGACCGCCGTTTCAAACCCGAAGGATCGGTCAACAAAGGATATGTCGTTGTCAATGGTTTTGGGAACCCCGATCACGGAGATCTTGAGCCCCCGCCGGTCGACCTCCTCTGCAATGGCCCGGGCCCCGCGCAAAGTGCCGTCGCCTCCAAGAGTGAAAAGCAATCCCACGTTCATCCGTTCCAGGGTATCCACCATTTCAGAAATGTCCTGGGGCCCCCGGGAAGAGCCCAGGATGGTTCCCCCCTGCTGGTGAATCCTGGACACAGACCGGGGAGTCAATTCCAGGGGGATGTGTCGGTACCTTGGAGAAAGACCTTCATATCCATAGGGAAAGCCAAAAACGGTCTGAACCCCGTAATGGTGAAAAACGCTCATGACAATGGAACGAATGACGTCGTTCAAGCCCGGACACAGGCCTCCGCAGGTCACGATGCCGCATTTGAGCTTGGACGGGTCGAAATAGATTTTTTCCCGGGGTCCTCCTTTCTCGAAGGAGGGCGGAGTCAAGCCGCTTTCGAGAAAGGCCTGAACGGTTTTGGGGCTGGTATGAAAGAGCACCCGTTCGTCTTCGGAAACAAAGAGGGGGCAACGCATGGGAGATGGGATGCGACATTCCCCCAGCCTGGATATGGTAAAATCGAGTTCCATTTCCTTCATTCCATTCCTCCTGAAAGGTGGGACAACCGGTCATCGGGGAGGGACCATCCCGGACCGCAAAAACTTGGCTGTCGGATCGCCCCCCGGCAAAACAATAGTGGGAGACCAGGAAGGGCAATAGGTACCGGGCATGGCCTCCCGGCAACTCCGTGTTGAACCCCTGCACCCGGGCTAAGGTGCGATGCTCCTTCCCCAGCCAACGGATCGACGACTCCTGGCGTTTCACGGCCCTGAGCCACGGAAACCAGACGATGGGTGCCGAGTTGACCTGCACGCTCCCCTTTCGCTGGGCATGATGCCTCCCGCGGGGCATAAAAAACATCCTTCCCCCCCCCGGAGTGAAAACGGCCATGAGCAAAGAAGGCGGCAGATCGTCTCCTCCTTGGAATCCCCCTTCTTGCTTTTCAATCAAGGGTTGAGGATCCCTCGAACCTCATCTTGGCCCTTCGAGGGTTCCTGGTGAGATGGCCGAATGATGTTCCATAACAAGTGGACTTCGCCGTGAAGTTGCCCAATTATCATAGCAGAAAAGGTCGTCGGTGGGGAAACCAAGGGATTGGTGTGGGCAATCCGCCGGCAAACGGGCCCGAGCCCATGCGACTATGGAAATTCCTCCCCTGGGGGATCCGCCCCGGAGGTCCCCCACGAATGGCAGATGTCCGTATGGGGGGTTGCGATTCCCCGATTTGCCGGTTTTCACGGAAAAACCGGGACGGCTGGATTACAATGGATCTTTAATGGGACGCTTTTCCAGGAAAACGGAGGAAAACGACGGGTCCGGTCTGGGGTGAGCCTGGCGGAGATATCGTCAACTTCCGTTGAACCCCCGGTCCGAAGCCTCTTTCCAGGGCTGCGGGAATTGCTGTGGGAATCCAAACCGATGTGACCAAATAAGAAAGTGTTGCCGCGATGGTCCGGAAAGCGGCGAGGTTTGGCGACGGTCAGATTCATTTCCTTTTCAACAATGCTGGTCTCGGCCTGGCAAAATCTTTTGACGAAACAACGGATACCGATTGGAAATTTGCCTTTGATGTGAATTTCTACGGCGCTCTATACGGTATTCAGGCGGTATTGCCGATCACGCGGAACCAAGGAGGTGGACATATCGCGAACACCGCCTCAGGCATCGCGTTTACGTCGATGGCCTATCAAAGTATGTACAGCGCCACCAAGTCTGCCTTGGTCGGGCTTACCGGCTCGCTGCGCTGCGAGTTTTGGGATGAGAACATCCGCCTTTCCACGGTCATTCCGGGGACTGTCGCCACTCCCATCTGGGGTGAAGCCGGCGGGGCTCCTGAATTTGCAATAACTTCGGAAGAGTCCGCTCGCGGAATTCTCAAGGGACTGGCGGCAAACGAGAGAATCGTCATTGTTACCGATGCCGACCGCGATTGCGCAACCAATGCCTTCCGTCCCGAAACCTCCGAAGGTATGGATCAATATCTTTACTGAAGTTCCGCACACCAGCTGAGTGGTACAGGGAGGTGCAAACAGCTGGAATTTCATAGTCTTAAGTGGAAAGGCAGCTCCAAATGTAGTAGGGTTGCTTTACCTAAACCACCACAACTACAAACAAAAAGGAGCTGCCCATGAAGAAGAATATCGCATTTTCCCTCTTCATCCAAAGAGAAATTGAG
>JAGPLX010000088.1 GCA_018053185.1 Syntrophobacteraceae bacterium | reverse complement strand
TCCCAATGGTGCCGAGGATGGTGTGTTCCGTGTTCATATCCACAGCGGAGAGCCCGTCATCGATGAGGAGAATGGGCCGGTCCAGGAGCAGCGCTCGTGCGATGGCCAGCCGCTGGCGTTGTCCTCCCGAGAGCCTCACCCCTTTCTCTCCGATCAGAGTCCGGTAGCCGTCTTTCATGGCAAGGATTTCCTCGTGGATGGCCGCAGCCTTGGCGGCCTCGATCATCTCCCGGTGGGTGGCCCCGGGTTTTCCAAGGCAGAGGTTGTAGGCAATGGTGTCGGAAAAAAGCACCACGTCCTGGGGCACATAGGAGATGGCGGCGCGGACCGCTGCAAGGGGAATCCGGTTCACATCCCGGCCGTCCAGGAAGAAACTTCCGTCCGGAACGGGGTACAGCCGGTCCAGGACATGGCAGAGAGTGGTCTTGCCGGCACCCGTTCTCCCGACAATCCCCCAGAAGGAACCTGGAGGGATGTCCAGGTCAAGGTCCTTGAGGGCAGGTTCCCCGTGACCCGGATAAGAGAAGCTGAGTCCTCTCAGGGAAATGTGCCCCTGCACCTTCGGCATGGCGGCTGCCGGAACGGGGTCGACCAGCTCGGGCTTTTCGTCCAGAAGCTCCCCGATGCGGTCCAGGGACGTGATTCCCCGCTGGAAAAGGTCCGAGACCCAACCCAGCGCCGTCATGGGCCAGGTCATGAGGAAAAGATAGTTGACGAAAGCCACGAAATCCCCCGCGGTGATGACTCCCTCGATGGTCTTTTTGCCTCCAAAAAAGAGAATCAGGAGCAGGCTGGTGTTGCCGATGAACCCCGAGATGGGGAACAGAGTGCCGTAAATCATTGCCAGTCGGATATTGTCTCGAACGTACGTCTCACCCAGGGCCTCAAACCTTCTGCTCTGGGAGATCTCCTGGTTGTAGGCCTTGATGAGGCGAATGGATGAAAAGGTGGCCCGCACGAACTCCATGAGGCGGGAGAATTGCTCTTGAACCTTCTTGAAACGTCGGTGCAGACGCCTGGACAGAAATCGGGTGAGCACGGCGAGGATGGGCATGGGAGCCACCGCCAGGGCTGTGAGACCCGGATGAATGTATGCCATGAAGCCGATAGCGGCCAGCCCCATGAAAATGGCATCCACGGCGGCCACAACACCCATCCCCGTCGCCAGCTGAACCGAGGACAGGTCGTTGGTGGCCAGGGCCATGATGTCACCGGGGGTCTTGCGCTGAAAAAAGGCTCGATCCAGGGTGAGGATGTGGGAAACGATGCGGTTTCGAAGATTCAGCTCCACCAGCCTTGAAAATCCAAGGAGGAGGCTTCTCCACAAGTATCGCATGACTCCGATGAGCAGGGCGATCATCGTGATGATGCCGGCGTAGAGGGCCAGGCGGGAAGGAGTAGCCGCCCCGGCTTGAAGACTGTCCACCGCCGCCTTGATCACACGGGGAATCAGCAGCTGAAGGAAATCCACTCCCACGAGGGCCAGGAATCCTCCCGAGACTCGAAGGGCGTAGCGACGGAAGTAGGGAAGAATCAAACCGAGAGATCGCCGCATGTCCGCCTGAGCCTCGTGCGGGCCAAAGGAGAAGAAACGTTTCACGGGTTCCCCTGTTTTTCGGGCTGGCCTTGGTGTGAACGGACGAGCATCCGTCCAACCTTGTAGGCCACATCGAGGTTTTTAGTGGGGGCGCTCGCCGTGTCGAAAAAGATGGGGGAGGTCGGGATCAGACCCCGGCACGACATGAGTTTATCGAACACCTCCTGGAGTTCATCCTGAACGGCCATTGAGCTGTCTTTTCCCAGGGATGGATTTCGAAATGCGGAGACATCTCGAAGTCTCACGACCCAAACTTCCGGACCTCGGCCCCAGTCTCAAGGGGTCTCAACATTGCCTCGAACAGAAGGCCGTACCCATGGACCCGCCTTCTAGAGGAACCGCCATGAAAATGACCATTGTTATTTTCATACGGAAACCTATACCTCTGGATACCGTCTTCTCAGCATTCATGGCTGCCCTCGGTCCCAGGCTCACCAAGAGCGAGCAAACGGGTCCGACGACAGGATCCCTCCGGGCTCTTTTCCCAACCTTCGAGGGCATCCTCTTCTATGTACATTTCCATGGTACCGTCAAGAGCGATGAAAGGCCTTCGGCAAACGGACGGGAGAGCTGAAACATCGAGCGATCTTTGTCACAAGGGTGGTTGTAGAATAGGAAGATTCATGTTATTCGTAGCGCGCCTTTGGATGAGCTTTCCCGTGAAGCGGCATTGCACCCGATTGGTTCCAATACGCTCGATTTCGATCCCATTGATGGACGGAAGCGGCGTTGTTTCTTTGGCTGAGCGGATAATCCCGGGCATAAGGGACCCCACCCGAAGAAACCTTTGTCGGTCCGGCTTCGAGCTGCTGAAAGCGGTTCAATGGATGGACGCATCGAGTTTCGGGGGGCAAAAGCCGGGTAGTCCATCAATAATGAGTACGAAGGAGGTCTGTGCATGTCCAAGCAGATTCTTTTGCCCGAAGCCGAGCTTCCCCAGCAATGGTACAATGTACTTCCCGATCTGCCCCAACCCTTGCCGCCGCCCATTCACCCCGGAACGCTCCAACCCATCGAGCCTGAACAACTTGCCCCCCTCTTTCCCATGTCTCTCATCGAGCAGGAAGTCTCCCCGGAACGCTGGATTCAAATTCCAGAACCGGTGTTGGACATATACCGTCTTTATCGACCCACCCCTTTGGTGCGGGCATCCCGCCTCGAGGCGGCCATCGGAACGAAGGCGAGGATCTATTTTAAGAATGAAGCCGTCTCGCCTGCCGGATCCCATAAACCCAACACCTCCATTCCCCAGGCCTATTTCAACAAGCAGGAGGGGGTCCGGCGCATCGCGACCGAGACCGGTGCCGGCCAATGGGGAACGGCCCTCGCGTTTGCCTGCCGGATGTTCGGGGTTCAGTGCACCGTGTATATGGTCCGCTGCAGCTACGATCAAAAACCCTACCGAGGGATTCTCATTCGTGCCTACGGAGCCGAGGTGTACCCATCCCCCTCGGAGAGAACCAAGTTCGGCCGCCGATTGCTGGAGACCAATCCCGATACCGGCGGCAGCCTGGGAGCGGCCATTTCCGAAGCCATCGAGGACGCCTTGGCTCACGACGATACCAAGTACGCCCTGGGGAGTGTTCTGAACCACGTTCTACTCCACCAGACCATCACGGGACTGGAGACCAAAAAGCAATTGAAGGCGGCGGGTGAGAAGCCCGACATTCTCATCGGGTGCGTGGGAGGCGGCAGCAATTTTGCCGGCTTCATCCTCCCCTTCGTGCCGGAGAAACTTGCAGGCGACAAGGTAAAGTTCCTGGCCGTGGAACCTCACGCCTGTCCCACCCTCACACGCGGCCAGTATCGATACGATTTCGGCGACGTGGCCCGGCAGACCCCCTTGCTCAAGATGCACACCGTCGGCCACAGCTATTTCCCCCCTCCCATTCACGCTGGTGGACTTCGATACCACGGGGATGCGCCGATCTTGAGTCACCTGGTCCGCTTGGGCATGGTGGATGCGAAGGCCTACTACCAGACCCAGATCTTCGATGCGGCCCAGCTGTTTCTCCGAACGGAAGGCTTTCTTCCGGCGCCGGAAACTTCGCACGCCATCCGTGCCGCCATCGACGAGGCCAAGGAAGCCCCTCCGGGCACCGTCATCGTCTTCTTGTATTCCGGCCATGGACTCCTGGACCTCTCCGCGTACGACAATTATCTGCGTGGTGAACTCAAAGATGAAGAGTTTTCCGAGGAGCAGATCCGGGAGGCTCTGAGCGCCTGTCCCGACGTGGGTTTTTAACGAAACGGCCCAGGTAAGAAAAGATGAAAGGGGAGAAGCCAAAGGTGCTGTGGTTGTCCTTGCCGTTTCCCAAGAGATCTCGCCGCCCTAAGCCCTCTCTCACGATTCGGCTGGGGCTTGGGGCTCCCCTCCGAGGACAAGCGGGGACATGGTTCGTTCTGCTACCTTGTCGGTCTCGCTTCCCCGAGATGGGCTAACGGGTGGGGGAAATCCCTCCCACTACCGTTCCCACGCGTCCCAGCCCCAGTGGGAGACGGACCTGGTGGTCCAGCAATCCACGGACGATACATTTTTTCCGAAGAGCGGCATCCAACCCGAGGGCAAAACACCTGTTGTCGTTCCGCCTCGAGGTTGAAGTCGCCCCTCCCTGGGAGCTCGAAGTGGAGCCCGCCTTCCTGACAAAGGAAATGGGAACCGGGAGTGCGGGCTTCCTTTCCCGCCCCCCTTCTCTTTGACTTTTTCGCGGAGTTGGTCCATTTTGAAAGCCGCTCCGATTGGGCTCCAACAGAAAATATCGTTCAGGGAGAGTTCCATGAAGATCATACAGACGATCGTGGGTGTCATGGAAGTTTTCTGCTACCTCGTCTACGATGAAGCATCGAGAGAGGGAATCCTCATCGATCCCGCGGGGGACACGGATCGACTCATGAAGCTTCTGGAAGAACATCAAGTGACCCTTCGCTACATCGTCAATACCCACGGACATGCGGACCACACCTGCGGGAACGAAAAGCTCAAGAAACTCACCGGGGCGCCCATCGTGATGCATGCCGAGGACGACGCGTTTTTTCAGCGGCCGGAAGCTCAGGGCTTTGCACGAATGATGGGGTTCGACCCCTCGCCTGCCGCGGACATCCGGGTCGAGGACAGATCGGAGCTTTCCTTCGGGAACATCACCATGAAATTTCTTCATACGCCAGGCCATACGCCCGGAGGATGCTGCATTCTGATCGACGGGCATCTATTCACCGGGGACACCCTTTTCGTGGGAGCCGTGGGCCGCACGGATCTTCCGGGAGCATCTTTCAAACAACTTATCGAATCGTTGAAGACCAGGATTCTTACCCTCCCTCCTCGGACAGTCGTCTGGCCGGGACATGATTACGGAGATCGTCCATATTCCTCCGTAAGGGAGGAGAGCGAGATGAACCCGTATATTACGGATTTCATTCATGGATAAACCTGCTGAACGTGGTCCGGCCACACACACGGTCTTCCCCTCCCCCTATGGGTGGATCCTTCTGGCCGCCAATGAGCGGGGGATTTGCCGTGTAGATTTTATAGGTCCCTTCCGCCCACCGGAGAACGACCCTCAAAGCTTACTCGGGCTTCCGTCCGACAGGGGAAAGGGGGAAGAAACCTTCCTGGAGTCCCTGCTCCGTCGAGCGCAGGAAAGCGTCTGCGGCTACCTCGAGGAGGGAAGACCCCTCGAGGAATTTCCACTGGATCTGTCGGCGGGTACCGCTTTTCAGCAGAGAGTCTGGCGGTGTCTCGAGGCCATCCCCTTTGGTCGGACACGAACTTATCTCGATGTGGCCGAGGAAATGGGGAATCCCCGGGCATCCAGGGCGGTGGGACAGGCCTGCTCGAAAAATCCCGTGGCATTGTTTGTTCCGTGCCATCGAGTGGTGGCCCGGGGAGGAAAGTTGGGTGGATTCTCCGGGGGCATCGAAATCAAGAAGATTTTGCTGGAATTGGAAAGTCGTGGTCGTCCGGTGGGGCCGTGGCAAGGCGGCGGAAATGAGGGGGAATTTCCTTGATTCTTGCCCATGAGCATGGAACTCAGAGATATTAGTAGCCAAGGACGGAGGATTGACGTTGAAGGACAGGAAAATCATGCGGAAGGACCAAATCCCTCCCGCGGATGGCAAGTTGGGGGTGTTGATGCCCGGTCTGGGAGGAGCAGTCAGCACAACGTTCATCGCCGGGGTGGAACTGGTTCGAAGAGGGCTCGCCGAGCCAATCGGCTCCCTCTCTCAACTCGGCACCATACGGCTGGGCAAGCGCTTCGAACAAAGAACTCCCCTGATCAAGGACTTTGTGCCGTTGGTGGGCCTGGACGACCTGGTGTTCGGGGGCTGGGACCTGTATGAAGCCAACGGGTTCGAGGCCGCCATGTACGCCCGCGTGCTCAGTCGCGACCATCTCGAGTCCATCAAGGGCTTCCTTGGCGCCATTGTCCCCATGCGCGCCGTTTTCGACCGGCGATTTGTGCGAAATCTGGACGGAACCCATGTGAAACCGGGATCTAACCTGCGGGATCATGTGGAAGCGTTGAAGGAGGACATCCAGGAGTTCAAAAAGGCCAACGGCGTGGATCGTTGTGTGATGATCTGGTGCGGCAGCACCGAAGTTTATCAGGATCCGGCCGAGTTCCACCAGTCACCGGAGTCTTTCCTCGAGGCCGTGGATCGGAACGAACCCAGGATCAGTCCGAGCATGCTGTACGCCCTGGC
>JAGPLX010000087.1 GCA_018053185.1 Syntrophobacteraceae bacterium | reverse complement strand
CCGTGTCGCATATAAGGCGGAAACGGCCTTCCGTGCAAAGCCCGGATTCCGTCTTTCGTCGGTAAATTTAGGAGGAATCAAGAGAGAAGCCGACATGATATTCGGGGGCATCCTCTTCGCCCGTGATTCGGAAAAAAGGGGAAAACAGTGAACGATGCACCGGGCTCAACTGTTCACGAGAGGAAGACAGCTCGCGGCCGGCATGACGATGTGATCCTGGCAAGACTTGCCGTCCAACAACGGTTTGTGACCGAACAGCAGGTCCAGGAGGCCTTGTCCCTTCAGCAGGCGGGCAAGAAGGCAGGTAAGGTTCAGCCCCTTCGGGACATTCTCCTCGATCGCAAATGGATTACCCGAAAACAACTGGACGCTCTCATCCTGGCTTCCACATTCTTGGCAAAGCGAAAGCCGGACCGAGCCTTCGGCCGCCTGGCGGTAGGCCGCGGCCTCATTACTCAGGACCAGCTGGATACCGCCTCCCGGACGCAGGCAAGGATCTTCAGAGAAACAAAGGTATTTCGATCCGTGGCGGATCTGCTGGTCGAGCGGGAATTGCTCACAGCTCAAGACAAGGAAAACCTCCTTGCCGCCCTGAGACGCCCGCAATCCCCGCCCCCCTCCACCCCCCCGAACGACCTCGAATCCAAACCTTCGAAACCTCGCCCCGTGCCGGAGGAACTTGCCGAACCGGAGATCGAAAGTGAGACCGCTCCCTCTGACACCATCCTCGTTATCGAGGACCAACACTTTGACGTACTTGTCTCCCAGGACGGTCTTCGAGCCTATCTTCGCATCAAGGTCCCCATTGCCGAAAGCTTCACCGTTGAAGAAATGCGGTCGGCCCTACTGGCCAAGGGCATTGTCCACGGTATTCTCGAAGACCCGGCCCTCGATCTCGTTCTGAGGCAACCCGCCTCCAGCCGGCAGGTATGGAGAATCGCCCAGGGGAAGAGCCCTACCCCGGGGAAAGACGGACAAATCCGGTACTGCTTTCCCACCAGGTCCGGGGGACTGGCCCCTCTCGGCGTGGAAGGGAAGGTCGATTTCAAGGACCGGGGCGAGATTCCCCAGGTGAAGAAGGGGGATGTCCTGGCGGAAAAGATCCCCCGGATTCCCGAGATTCCCGGGATGGATGTATACGGAAACGAAATTCCCGTCGAGAAATCCAGGGATGTGACGCTCCTTTGCGGCTCGGGCACCGAGATCTCGCCGGATCGCAGACAGGTCGCTGCGAAAATCGACGGTCTTCCCCAGCTCACCGTCCTCGGAAAGCTTTCCGTGTTGCCCGAACTGATCATCCCCGGCGATGTAAATTTCGAGACAGGCAACGTGGAGTACCAGGGGAAAATCACGGTTCACGGGGTTGTACAGGACGGATTTCGGGTGAAGGGGTCCGCTCTCGTCGCCCGCGAGATCGGAAAGGCACAACTCGATATTTCCGGGGATGTGGTGGTATACGGTGGAATCCTGGGCGCAGCACTGCGTTGCCAGGGAAACGTGAACGCAGTCCATATCTACGATTCCCGGATCGAAGCCATGGGGAACGTCGTTGTGGACAAGGGCATCGTGGACTCCAAAATCGCCACATCCGGAAAGTGTGTTTGTCACCGAGGGGCGATCGTGTCCTCGAGGATCATCGCCAAAAAAGGAATCGAAACCGCCCAGGTGGGACTGGAACGCTCGACGCCCAGCGTACTGGTCATAGGAATCGACCCCGTCGCGGAGCGGGAAATCGACAGGCTCAAGAAGGATCTCTCCCGTCACGAGGCGGAAAAGGCCAAACAGCTTGCCCTGATTCGACCTCTGCAGGAACAGGACGCCGGGATCGAGTTGAGGATCGGTGAATTGGCCCAGGTCCAGGATCGAACGGCCATAGAACAAAAGCAGGTCGAGCAGGAGATTCACGAGCTCCGGGAACGCAAAGATAGGGCCCAACTGGCCCAGGCCGAAGAGTATCTGAAGGAACTCGAAGCCTCGATCCAACCCGTAGCCGAGGAACTGGATCGCCTGTTCCAGGAACAGGACGGCCTCCGTGCGAAAATCGCCGCGCACAGGGCCCAAATCCGGGAGATTGAACAGACCATCCAGGACATCCGGAACGAGCTGTCCGCATTGTCCGAATGGAACAGCACCACCGGCCGGCCGCCTTCCGTTCAGGTCCACGGGCTGATCCGCGCCGGTACGACCGTCAAGGGCGTTTTCTCTTCTTTTGTATTCAAGGAGGACGCTCGACATGTCCGGGTCAAGGAAGGTAGAGTCTCAGACGCGGGAACCGATCCCTCCGGCAAGAACACCGACATGAGACTCTACGTCACGAGCCTTGCACAAACTCGATGAAAAAGGCCTCTCGATCCGGGAGGACTCTCGTGGCGCTCTCACGAGGAGATGGACTCGATTATGGAACCGTCGCGGGCAAAGTGGCGAAGACCGAGACAATACCGATGTACCGCCTGCGGCGCGGACCAGCCTTTCTGCTGGTCCTGTCCCTGCGGCTTCATGATCTGCTCCCGGTGCATGGAAGAGAACCTGTGGGGCATGACCTGCAACGGCATCACCTGGACCTGCCCTGACTGCGGCGCTGTTCGGGGTTTCGGAAACGATTGAGCGATCGGGAGAAGAAACGGGGTGTGGAATGCCCTCCTTTGTCATCGACGATGAGTGATCGTCTCGAGGCCCCCGCCGGACCCGCGTCCGCCCCATGGGACGGCCCCCCCGTAGCACTTTTCTGGGACCAGTCCCTGGTATGGGGCCTCATCTGCGTAGAGACCCTGAATCGGCTGGGGGTTCCCTTCCGCCTCCTCAGCGCCGCCGAAATTTCCAGCGGCCGGCTGGAAGACCACTCGCTCCTCCTGGTACCGGGAGGATGGGCTGCCCATAAAGCCCGCGTCCTGGGGGAAGAGGGTCGGGTGGAAATTCAACATTTCCTGCTGCGCGGGGGAAGCTACCTCGGATTTTGCGGAGGGGCCGGGCTGGCCCTCTCCGGCCCTGCTGCCCTATCCCTGGTTCCCCTCGAGCGAATGCCTCTCGAAGACCGCTTGCCCAGCGCCAGTGGGGAAGTCTGGATCGAAGGCGTTCACCGGCATCCGGCATGGAAAGACCTCCCAACCCTTTTGCCCGTGTCCGTATGGTGGCCTTCCCAGTTCTGGGGCTACCCGCTCCCGCGATCCCTCTGCCTGGCCACCTACCGGGCCACTGGCCGGGATTTCCGAGTGGCGGACCTCCCCCTCTCGGACCTGACCGACCTGGACATTTGCTGGGAGGAATGGGAAAGAATCTACGGAATCAACCTCCAACCCGGGCGGTTGCTGGGCCATCCCGCCATTCTCGAGCTCCGGTTGGGACGAGGAAGACTCATGTTGTCCTACCCACATCTCGAAACCCCGGGAGATCATTGGGGCAATCGCCTCTTCGCCAACATGCTGAACTACCTCCAATCCAGGGCAATATCGAACCGGGACCGACGAGGATCGTCCCATCATGGCCCCGAGAGCCGCCGGACTCCTCCGGATGAGGCTGCCATGGAGGTCCTGGGCCGCGCCCTGGACGAGGTGGAAAGCCTCATCCGGTTCGGGGAACGACATCTCCTGTGGGCCTGGCGGCGTCCATGGCTTCTCGGATGGCAGCGGGGCGTCCGCGGACTGGAATACGGCTCCCTTGCCGTATGTCTTCGATCTTTGCACCGGGCGGTCCTAAAGATCCCGGGCCGTCCGGCACAACCCGATCCCTGGTCGGAACCCTTCCAAACCCTCGAAAAGGCGGTCCGGGAATTCTGCCCCCCGGCCAGGAAGCTCCTGATGGAGGAAAAGGCCGCCATGATTTCGGGGCGGGTACGCAAGCTCGGAAGGGTCAACCGACGGGTGGACGAACTCCGGGAACGCCTTTTCGGCCGGAGAATGAGCCACGGAGGGTTATGCAGCAGTCTGTTCGACCAGGTGGATCATTTGTTGCTCGAAGCTCTGCGGGCTTCGTTGCCGGAGTCTTGAAGAACCGGAGAAGCGGAGCGGAACTCACCGGCAGGGTTCGTATCCATGGGAAACACATCGAGATCCGACGAGCTACGTGGGAAAACCGCCAGGGGCTTCTTGTGCCGGGGCAAACCCGGGTGAATCGAAACCCGGCCTTGCCTTGCAGGGGTGCGAGCCTGGTTCTCCGGCGGGACGGCCCCGGGAGGTCCGCTCCTGCATTGCAATCTGCCCCGGCTCCTCAAACATTGAATCGGAAGTAGATGACGTCCCCATCTTCCACGGGATAGGTTTTGCCCTCGAGGCGAACCAGGCCTTGCTTGCGCGCCGCGGCGTAGTCTCCTGCCTTGTAGAGATCCCGGTACGCCACAACCTCCGCCCGGATGAACCCCCTCCGGATGTCCGAGTGCACCACTCCCGCAGCCTCGACGGCCGGCAGACGGTCCGGAATGGTCCACGCCCGCACCTCATCCTCCCCCACCGTCAGGAAGGTCACCCGGCGGAGCAACCGGTAGGATCGCTCGATCACCCGGTGAAGAGCGGTTTCGCGAATGCCGAACTCTTCCCGAAACACGGCCGCCTCTTCCTCGGACAACTGAGCCGTCTCCATTTCCAGTTTGCCCCGGACCGCCAGCACTTCATCCTCGCCCAGGGGCAAGGGCGGCAATCCTTCCTCCTCGTCGGGATTGTTCACGATCACCAGGCGGGGTTTGGCGGAAAGAAAGGTGAAACCTCGAAGCTCAGGGGCATCGGCCAGGTCCGGGCGGGATCGCAAAGGACGCTCTTGGTTCAATACCTCGGCACAGGCCTCCAGCAGATCCTTCTCGCGAGCCGCCTCCCTTCTTCCCTTTTTGAGTTCCACGGCAATGCGTTCGAGCCGCCTTTCCACGGTCCCAAGGTCCGCCAGCAGGAATTCCTCCTCGAGTTCCCGGAGCTCCCTTCCCGCGTCTGCCGCCCCGAGGGTCGGCTCGTGAAAGTTTCGAACGACCACGAGAAAGGCTTCCATGGGGCGCATGTGGGTGAGAAGCAAACCCATGTACTCCTTCTTGTTGTCCATGGAGCCAGGCATTCCTTGAAGATCCATGTAGGTGACCTGGGCATGGGTGGTTTTCTTGGGTTGATACAAACGACTCAGCCAGTCGACCCGAACGTCCGGAACCGAAACCACCCCGAGGACGGGAACCGCCTGACCGCCCACGGGAACCGATTCACCCGAACGCCGGGTCAAGGCATTGAAAATAGTGGTCTTCCCGGACCTCCCCCATCCGATGATCCCCAGCTTCATTCCCACCACCTGTGTTTGTGTTCAATGGAAATCGCTCTTGACAAGGTATCCGTCGAATCCTAATCCCCCCGCGTTGCGGGGACAACAGGATAATCCCCGCCACACCCGGAACTTGACACAAGCCCGAAAACATTCGTATGGTCAGTCTGGCGCGTTCCCCTTCGAGATTCCGCGACCCGGAAGTTGACTCACCCCAAACCGGCCGCGGGCTCGACCGGGGAAAGTCATCAGGCCTTCTCCTCTTGTCCGACGGCCGGGAGGCCCCCTTGAGGGAAATTTTCACCCTGGATTCCGCATTTGCGCGGCTCGACTCCATCCGGTCGTCGAAGGGAGAGACCCTGCATCCTCTCTCCCGGCGGGCCTCCGAATCCGCACTCCTGCTCTTACGGTTGCTCTGCACGGCACCGGGTCCTCTACCCGGTCCGGAAATTCATCGACTGGCCGCTTCCTGGCTTTCCGACCCCTCCCTGTCCGTCACAGACCTGCCTTCTTGGCTGCCGAAGAAAGGGGTTCGGTACTCCTTGTCGCCGGGGCGGATGGACGAAGCCCGCAAAGGGGTCCGGGCATCTCTCGATGGGGGACTGTGGATTGTCGCCCTCGAAAATCCGTCGAATCCCGGAGGCGACCTTCCACGGTGCCCCCAATTCCTCCTGGGACGAGGAACCCTGTCCCCGGAAGATTCCTGGATCGTCTTTTTCAATTCGCGAAAGCCCAGGAGCATCAGCCGCAAAGCCCGCTGGCTCCGGTTCCTGCGAGATTCCCTGAATCGCCTGCCTGCTTTCGGCTACGGCCTGGCAACCAGCGTGGGTACCCTTACCTATGACCTGGCGGCGGCTTTCGCCCGCAGCCGCAATATCCCCCTGCTTCTATGCCTTCCCTTCGCCCACGGATCTTCGGGACCCGTCAACGGACTGCCTTCGATCTCTCCGACCCTCCCATGCCGGGCGGCCTTGTCGTGCCTCCCGGCCACCGTCGTGTGCCCCAAGGCCGTGCGCATGCAATGCCGAGATCGAATCCTGGCGATTTTGGCGGACGTCCGGGTACTTCTCGAGATCCGCCGGCAAGGAACCCTGCTCGAAATGCTTTCCATCGAGCAGCGACACCGCCCTCGCCCGCAGCTCGTGATGCTCCCCGACTCCCCCACTCCTTCCAACGAAGGAAACCTGGAGATCTTAAAGGACTTCCCCTCCTGGTCCCTGCCCATCTCCCCCGGGGAACCG
>JAGPLX010000032.1 GCA_018053185.1 Syntrophobacteraceae bacterium | reverse complement strand
TCTTCCGGGTGCATGCTCAGAACCAGAACGGGAAGCTTCGGATGCAGTTGCTTCAATTCTTTGAGCACATCCAGCCCGCTTCTTCCGGGCATCGTAATATCCAGGATCACGATGTCCCATTCCTGTCCGGAGGTCTGCTCCAACACTTCCTGACTGTTGCGCGCTTCCCCGAAGTGAAGCAGGTGAAATTCTTCCGCCAGGATGAGCTTCAGTCCGTGACGGACCACCGCGTGGTCGTCTGCCACCAGAACTCTTACCATGGTCCCCCCCGATCCCCTAGTTGTCCGTTGGTGCCTCGAGCGGAATGCGAACCCTGACCGTCGTTCCTTGTCCCTGGGCCCCCCGGATGTCGAATTCCCCTCCCAGCAAAAGGGCCCTTTCCCGCATCCCCAGAATGCCGAAGGACTTGCCTCCTCGGACCTCTCTTTCGGTGATCCCGCGCCCATTGTCCTTCACCTCGAGGACCAGGCTTCCCGCTTCCTCCTTCAGGCATACGAAAACCCTGGTTGCATTGGCATGTCGGGCGATATTGGTCAGGATCTCCTGGAAGATTCGGAAAACGCTGGAAGACCGCTTCCCATCCACCTCCAGGCTTTCCGGAAGGGTCAGGAATTCACACGAAATCCCCATCCTGTTCTGGAAGTCCATGGCCTGCCATTCGATGGCCGCCAGAAGCCCCAAGTCGTCCAGAATTCCCGGGCGCAACTCCGTGGTGATCTTGCGGACACATTGGATGGTGGCGGCAATAATCTGTTTGATCGACTGGATCTTATCCAGCAACAACGGCGTAGCTCCGGAATCCCTCGATGCGGAGAGTCTTTTCTCAACCCAGGCCACGTCCATCTTGAGTCCCGTGAGAGATTGCCCCAGCTCATCATGGATCTCCCGGGCAATTCGAGTTCTCTCATCTTCCCGGGCCGCCTCGATGTGCGCAGCAAGGTCCCGCAGCCGCTCATGGGAGCGTCTCAATTGTTCCTCGCTGGATTTTCGTCCGGTAATGTCCAGCAGGATGCCCTGGAGAAACTGCGGCTGCCCATCCTCGTTTTGAACCACCACGGCTTCGTCCCGGACCCACAGCAGGCGCTGCTCCTTCGAGTAGATCCGATATTCCAGGCAGAAGCCTCCCCCCCGGTGGTTCACGGCGCTGTCGGAGATGTCCCGGAGCACCCGTTCTCGGTCCTCGGGGTGAAGCTGCTTGAGCCACAGGAAGGAATCGGTAAGCCATTCTTCCCGGGAAAACCCGAGAATCGTCTTGACTTGAGGGCTGATGTAGAGGGGATTGCCCACCCTTCCCAGGGGGGCGATATAGGTAATCATCGGGATCTGCTCGACCAGGGTCCGATACCGGACTTCCGCCTGGTGGAGCTGGGAAGTCCTCTGCTCCAGGGATTCCGCCATTTCATCAAAGGAACGTCCCAGGACGCAAAGTTCGTCCTTTTTTTCGTACGGCGGACCGATTCGGACGCTCAGGTCCCCGGAAGCCAGTTTTTGGGTGGCATTCACCAGGCGGGAAACCCTCCGAAGAATGAAAGCGTTTCCACCCAACCATGCGGCGGCAAGGGCCAAAACACCCACCAGCCCCACACCGACCATGTTCCTGACAAACATGCGGTTGACCGAGCCAAAGGCCGCCTCCTTGGTGATGCCGATGCTCACATAGATATCCGAATCCGGGGACCCTCGAACCACGGAAAATCCATAAAGTCGGCGAACGCCGTCCACCCCTCGCGTCTCCACCAGGGAGGGTTCCCCATGGCGGGAAATCGCCGCCTGCACGATGAGCTCCGCCGGAACAAATTGGCCGACCCACTGGTTGGGTTCCGGGTACCGGGCCAGGATGGTCCCGTTGTGATCGACAACGATCAACTCCGCCCCTTTGGGCAACTGCGCCTCGAGTTCAATTTGTTTGAACCACTTCAAATCCAGGGCCGCAAAAACGGCGCTCTGACCCCCATCCCGACCCCCCAAAACCGGGTACACGAAATTGATGGTCGCCTCCCCGGTGATTTTCTCGATTTGATAAGGGCTGATGGTAAAGCTCGCGGTGTTGATGGCGCCTCGAACATACACCCGGCTTCCCATCGATACGGGTCCTTGAAAAGGCAGCGCACTGCAGGAAAGGTTTCCTGCGGAATCGATGACTCCCAAGTTCAGGTAGTAGGGATACTGCCTCAGAAGGTTCGAGAACAGGGTGCCGCACACCTCCGAATCTCCACGGCCGACCTCCGGAAGCTGGGCAAGGCCGATGAGGAGCTGTCGCGCCCCTTCAATCACCTGCACCAGGTCCCCGGCGGCAAGCCTTGTGAGGCGAAGGGTGTTCTCCTGCACCTGGGCCATTTGAATCTGATGTTCTTCAAGTCCCGTGTACAGCGTCAAGCCTAAGGAGGGAAGCACCGCCAGGAGGATCAACAGGATCAGCCGGCTGCGAAGGCTTGAAAAGGGAAAAAGCTGCATGGGTTCCTCGATCACCCCCGGAGGCGCATCGGTTGGACGGATCGTTGTTCAGGCGGCTGAAATGCTGCTTCAGCATTGTGAAAATGGCATGGAAAACCTCAAAAGACCATCGGGAACAGTCTGATTTTCGGGTAGGATTTCAAGGATGAGGGTTGTCGGTCCTTCTCCTACAAACGCCGGAAGGACCCGGGCGATGCAGACCTTTATTTTCGGGCCCCGTAGGCAGAAACCATGCGGCCCACATAATTCCCCAGGGGAGTCAACGAGATCAGGTATCCCAGGGGAACCGCCCAGAGAAGATGCGCCTTGTCCATGGAGGTGAACCCAAACGCAAAGATGCATCCCAGGGCAAAAACCATCTGGAAAATCCCCCGGTGACTGACGACCCCCCCGGTTTGTGCCGACTTCCACATGAAGACAAACCCCGAAAACACGAAGAAGATCAGAAACCCGTAGACGAATTGTCCCAGGAGATGGAGAGTGCTCATGGTCCGGTTTCCCTCGATATCATGCCCTTGCATGTCCGTACATTGCGTGGGTCGCTCTTCCGCCACGACTCCGTCAAAGAAGAAAAGCCCTGCCCCGGAAAGGTCCCGGGAGGCAGGGCTTTCTATTGTATCCCGTCTTGTCCTTGGGAAAACAGGAGAAAGCGGGGGAAATTCTTACCTTCCGTGGGAGGTATTCCCCTTGGGTAAGGGGAAATCCTCAGAACCCCGAGCTTGCCGCTGCACCTCCGCCTCCCACGATCTTGAAGAGGGTAAGGGAGATGGCCGGGATGAAGGCAACGGCGAGCCATGCCAGACAAATCCCGACCAGGAAAGGGGGAATCCACTTGATGATCTTGCCGTACGGAATTCCCGTGATCCCGGAGGCCACAAACAGGTCCAGCCCGAAGGGAGGCGTGACGAACCCCAAGGACAATCCCACGATGAACGTCAGGGCGAAATGGTAGGGGTTCATCCCCATGGAAACGGCGATGGGGGCAAAGATCGGCGATAAGATGATGCACACCGAGATGGATTCCATGATGCATCCGAAGAAAACAATGGCCGCCATCATCGCCAGGAGCATGAGGCTCGGCGCCTTGAACGTATGGATGAGGTCATAAACTCCCTCGTGGAGCCCGATGATGTTGAAGACCTGCTGGAGGACGATGGAAATGGCGATGACCGGCGCCAGCATGCCGTTGACCCGGCCGCTCGAAAGAAACACCTCCGGAATGTCCCTCAGCTTGAGCTCCCTGGTCAGGAACATGCCCGCCAGAAGACAGTAGAAGGCCACCACCCCCGCAGACTCGGTGGGCGAGCTGTAGCCCCCGTAGATGAGAAACAGGATCAGGAAAACCGCAAGAATGCCGAACTTGGCGCCCCAGAAGGCCTTGAACACATCCTTGAACACAAAGGGGCCCACTTCCCCCCATTTGTTCTTCCGGGCCGAAAACAAGGCGGCACCGGCAAGCCCCAGGCTCACGCAAAGCCCCGGTCCCCAGCCTGCCGTGAACAGATCGATGACGCTGAGGTTGGTCATGAACCCGTAGATGACCATGAGGACGCTGGGAGGAATCAAAATCCCCACGATCCCGCCCGAGGCGGCGTTGGCTGCCGCAAATGCGGGATTGTAACCCTGCTTTTGCATCTCCGGGATCATGATGCGGCCGATGGTGGCCACCGTGGCCGAGTTGGAGCCGGAAATGGCGGCAAACGTACTGCACGTCATGATGGTGGCCAGGGCCATCCCCCCTCGAATGGGACGAAGGATGGCGGCCGCCAGGGCCGAGAGCTTGACGGCGATCCCTCCCGCCCCGATGAGGTCCCCCGTCAGGATGAAGAGGGGCATGGCCAGGAGGGCGTAGCTGCTGATGCCCTGGTAGCTGGTGATCCCGATGTTGCTGATGGTAAACCCGATGGCCAGGGAGGCCAGGGTGGTCCATACGCCGATGCAGAGAAAAATCGGCACTCCCACCACGAAAAACACGGCCGTAAGGCCGGTAATAAGCCAGAGCAAAGTTCCTTCATCCATGGATGCCTTCCTTTCTCGCCCAGAGAGATCGGCACTCCCCCCCGATCCCTCAATCCGTCCTAATCGCCCGGTCCCTGCTACACCTGGGTCTCAAGCCCTCCCCTGGGTTGGGTCTGGAGCGGCTCCTTCTTGATCATGGCCTGGATGTCTTCCCAGGCGCATTGAAGGACCCGAAAGACAATGACGGTAAAGGAGACCGGGATGCAGAGGGGGACAACCCATTGCGGGATCCACTCGGCCCCGTACACCAGGCTCCCGGCGTTATAGAGCCGTACGATCTGGAACCAGGAAAAGTAGCCGGCAATGGCGGCAAAGGCAATCCAGAGGACATAGTCCAACATCAAGAGTCCGAACTGGGCCCCTTTCGGGAGCATATCCCGAAGACTGCTCAGCCGAAGGTGGGCTCGCTGCTTGATGTTGTAGGAACAACCCAGCCAGGAGAACCACACGAACAAACTGATGCATACGTAGTTTCCCCAGGCCCATTGGGTGTGCACCACGTTTCGACGGATGACGTCGATGGCCATGATCATCATCATGAAGAAATACATGGGAAATATGAGAACGTTCTCGACATTTTTGTCGAGATAGGTAAGCCATTTTGGTTTTGCCATAGCGTTCCCCACCTTGCCCCTTCAAGCGCAGGAGCATGCTTGCAGGTTTTTCGATAATTGGATGACGGGCCGCCTCCATCCGATCGCGAACAGACAGGATGAAACAGACCGGTGAGTCCGGAGAAAATGTCCGATGAGGAAGCGAAGGTTCCACCCAACTTCCGGAAACCACAAAACATCCGTCTTCCTCCCAAGACGGATGTTTTGTGGACATCAAGACCCCTCTTATTGCTTTCTTCTCTCCAAGTTCATGGCGAAATAACCGCTTCCCCTCCTCCAGGGGGCCGTGTCCGGCTTGTTCCACCAGGGCGGATTCGGCTTCCACCATCTCTTGGGAATGATGTCGATGGCGTAGGCCGAGGCCGGAACCTCGTGGGCGATTTCATAGAGTTTCTCGTAGACGTCTCCTCGACCGTACATCTTGTTGAGTTTCTCTCTCCATTCGGCCCAGGGTTGGGGGTTGTGCTTGGGAGAGATCACCTTCTCGAGTTTGTCCATTTCTTCCTTGGACCACTGGATGTTTCGGATGTTGCATTTCCAGTGCTCGCTGCCCGGAGGGGGATCGGCGAGCTCGCCGGAGCCGGCCTTGACGTAAATGGAGGCCTCTTCTTTTCCCAAGGTCGCCACTTGCGCCAGGTAGCAGGACTCCATGAACTTGTCCCGAAGATCGGCGGGGATCCTGTCCAGGCTCTTGACGTTCATCCCGGTGACCCAGTTTCCGGAGCAGTACTTGAGATACAGGTATTGACCCGTGAATTCCGTAAAATGAATCATGTTGAAGGGGATTTCCCAGGCTTCGGCGCCGTCGATGGCTCCCTGCCGCACGGCGTCCACCACTTCCTCGTAGGAGATGGCCACGGGGTTCACCCCCATGAGCTGCATGCTCTTCAGGCCGAAGAGGGTACCCGTGGTGCGGATCTTGGCTCCCGTGGCTTTGAGCTTGTCCAGGGTATCGAGGGCCGGTGTTCCTTGGCCGTATTTGACCTTGCTCATGAAGAAACCGCGAAGGCCGTAGTCGCCGAAAAGCATCTCGATGCCATACAACCTTCTCATGGGTTCCCGGAGCAGATCTTCGCTTCGGTAGTCCATGGCGAAAGAATAGAGAGAAGCCCGGCTGGGCCAGAGGGCCCCGAAGTCCAGAATGTTCAGGTAAGGACAGGTGGTGGATGCATTGTTCGTGGAAGCCAGATATAAATCGATGATGCCCTGGATGCACTTTTCCGCGCAGGTCATTTCACCGCAGATGGAGTTGGCTTCCATCAGTTGAACCTGGATGGCCCCGTCGGTCCTTTCCTCGAGGTCCCTGACAAAATCATACGTGCCGACCTTGGCGACCCAGGTGGATTCAATATCATGGCCTGCCGTTCCGTAACGGAGCTTTACCTTGGCTTTGACTTTGGCTCGTTCCTGCTCGGTCTCCTTGGCCGCTTGGGCGAGCATCATGGCCGTGGGAGGCGTGCCTGCCTGAGCCAGACCATGATAGGCAAGGAACGTCGAGGTAAAGCCGAACGTGGCTGCAATCCTGGTAAAATCTCTTCGGGATACTGTCTTTTCGGTAAGAGAACTCTTCTTCTTTTCTTCTTCCTTCTTCATCAGGTCCCCCTTTCGATTCCTAATGTTGATGCCTGTACCCGGTTCCTCCTGATGGAAGCAAGTATACCAGGTACAGGCAATTCAAGGAACTATGCGAGCTGACTCACCAGCTTCTTGGAAACAGGGACCGCTGCCGCCGCGTCGTAGGCGTAACCTTCCGCCCCGATCCGGTCGGCAAAATCCTGGGACACCGGGGCTCCGCCGATGATCACCTTGAGGGAGTTTCTCAATCCTTCTTTCTCGAGCTTCTTGAGAATGAAGGGCATCACGTCCATGGTATTGGTCAGAAGGGCCGAGAGTCCCAGCAACTTGGGCTTTTCTTCCTTGACCGTGGCGATGATCTTCTCCGTGGGAACATCCGGTCCCATGAAGACCACGTCGAAGCCGGCGCTCCCGAGCATGGTGGCAACCAGTTCCAGGCCGATGTCGTGTACGTCGCCTTCCACGGTGGCGAGTACTACCTTGCCGAGATTGCCTCCTTCCGACCCGGCGGACAGGTGAGGCTTCAAGATCTTCATGGACGACTTCATGGCTTCCGCGGCCATGAGCATCTCCGGAATAAACTTCTGCCCGGCTTCATATCCCGCGCCGCAGTCATGGAGTCCTTTCACAAGCCCGTTGTCCACGATCTCCTGAGCCGCAATTCCTTCGGCAAGGGCCTTATTCACGAGATCTATGGTCTTGGACTCGTCTCCATCGAAAACTGCCTTTTGAATTTCCGCTAATATGCTCACCTTGTTCCTCCTGGCTATTTGTATGCGCCAAACTTCCGTGCCGCGAAGACCGTCGCATCCCGGTTGACGTAGGGGGTGTTTTTGGGTTCCCAGCAGTTGGGACCGAGCATACATCGAATGTCCGCACCTTCGACGGTGTCGATGACGGTCTTGCACTCAACCAGTAACTCGTCCGGGGTCCCGAACTTCAGGGTGGTCGCGTAGGAAACCGGCTTCCGATCTGCGGTGGAGGTTTTGGTGGCCGCACCGTAGTTGCCGTTGAGGAATTTCACTCGAGACAAACCTTTCTGGTTCGTCTCCACCGCTTTTTCCACGCAAAGGTCGATGTTCATGGGGCCGAGAAAGTACCCGTCCGCCTGGTTCTGGTAAATGAGATCCAGGCGATCGTGCCAGTTGCCGCAGGGGTGAAAAATGATCTTCATGCCGGTTTCGCGGCGGATGGCTTCGATGAATTTTCGCTCGTACGGTTGGGTCAGTTTCTCATAATGTTCCCGGGAGATGCAGTCGGCGGAGGAGACGGGATCGTTGACCCACACGCAGTCGGCACCGGCTTCATGGGCTGCGATGACCATCTGGAGCCATCCGTCCAGAGCATTTTCCATAAGTTCTACAGCCCAATCCGGGTCCCTGGCAACAATGAGGAACCATTCCTTGAAGCCGGTCAAACAGGCGGCCGTTCGGGACGGGCAGCTTCCCCACGTCATGATGGGCACTTGCTGCTTTCCTTTCCCCCGTTTGATCAGTTCTTCCTTGAGACGGCGAATGGCGTAAAGGACCTTGGGCATGTTTCCGTCTTTGCGGGGGTCCAACTTCCATTTGGCCTTCTTCATGTCTTCCTTGGTTTTGATGAAGGGCTCCGCGATCTGAGGAACATCGTCTTCAGGATACTTCAGGGTGGCTCCAATGGCTTCTTCCACGGGTCCCATCATGTCGTAGTCGATGACGCAATCGTATTGGAACCGCTCCTGAGCCATGATCTGCCCCTTTACGTACAGATCCGGATCCTCCCAGGCTTCCTTGAAAGTGACCCCGATGTATTCCAGGCCCGCCCACCGTGGATATACATGAATGGGAACTCGGTCCGTCTTCTCCCCGTTCATGCATGCAAACATTCTCTCCATGGGAGTTACTTCTTTACAGCGATCATACATGTAATAATTGGACATTTGATTCTTCCTCCTAAGAGTTTGTGCTATGAAATGTTGGTGGGTTACGAGGGTGGATCGTTCATTCTGCCTTGATGGCTCCATTACCAAGATCGCTAAGCTCATCGAATGACCAGACAACAAATTCCCCTTCGCAAGTCCCTCAAGCGAAGGCAACGTTCCTTCAACAAGCCTCCTTTCTTCGCAAAAAAAACGGGACGATGTGTTGCTTCCAAACCCCACAAATTTCCTAGGTCTTTATCAAATTTAGTGCCAAATTTTAGTCCCCCCTCAAATCCCACCTTTCCCATTTCCGCACTCCATCCTCCCGGGAAAAACCCCTTGCCCCTACCTCAGTGCACGACAATTTTGCCGGCGTCCCCTCAAGCACCCACCTCCTCCCGACTCTCCATACGCTCCCGAATGCCGTTTTCTCTTTTGTAGCATTGTACAAAAGATGTCATGTGACATGTATGTTAGGTTACGGTGTCAACAACCAGCACACCTTCGGTCGGAGACCTTGACCGTACTCGCATAAGAAGAGATCCTTCGTCCCCCAACTCTCTCCCCATCTTCATGGAGCCAGTTGATCGACTTTCTGAGGCCGGTCTGAAATCTTCGTCCGTCTCAATCGAGATATCATGATGTTATTACATGGTCTTGTTCTTTCTCCCGGAGGTACTCTTCGAACGTACTTCTCATCACTTCCTCGAACATGCGGCCATTTCGGTCAATTTGCTTGGCCATGGGCGGAAGTCGATCCACGCAGGCCCGGAAAAGCTCTCCCTCCGGTTCGTTCATCATCCTCTGAAAGGCCAGTTCCCTTTCCTGACTCCGCTTCTTTTCCCGAATCGCCTCGATCTCCGCAATCTCTCTTTCCCGATCCTGGATCAATTGGCGCTCTCGTTCTATCCGCTTTGCCAGGAAAGATTTGTACCCCTTGGGAGCCGGGTAATGCCCCACCCTCTCAATCATCCTGAAAAACCAATTGAACACGTTCTCCACCGGCTTGGTTTCTTCCAGCTTCATATCCACCATTTCATACCGACAATGACACAGCGACTGAATCATATCGGAGAGATTCGTGTCCGATATTTTCATCCATTCTTCGACCTGTCGTGCGGTCAGTCCCTTTTCTCTCCAGTACCCTAATTCCGGGACGGTGTTCAGGACTTGTTCGATTTCACACTCGGTCGGTCGGGTAGACGGTCGGGTAGACGGTCGGGTAGACGGTCGGGTAGACGGGTCCTCCCTAGTAGTAGTAGTTTTATATATATATATATTACTACTACTACTAGGGTCGAGGTCGGGTAGACGGTCGGGTAGACGGTCGGGTAGACGGTCGGGTACAGATTGGGGGGGCTCAGGGTCGGTCGGGTAGACGGTCGGGTAGACGGTCGGGTAGACGGTCGGGTAGACGGGATTTGTGGATTCCTGGTTTTCGTGACTGCCTCTTTTTTTCAGAAACTCGGCGCAAAGAGAATCATTGAGAGTGTAGGAGAACCCCTGAAAACGACCCTTTGCGTAGCGCTTCGTGCTGATGATGAACCCTTCGGATAGGAGCGCTTTTAGCGCGTATTTTATAGTGTTGGCGCTGAGGTCCAATGCTTTTTGGAGGTTGGCGCGACTGGTGGTTCGCGATTCTTCTTGAATGAGAAAACAAAGAAGTTTTGCTTGAATGTCCGTAATGGCCCAATTGCGATCTTTGAGCACTGTTCCCGGGGTCGGGTAGACGGTCGGGTAGACGGTCGGGTAGACGGTCGGGTAGACGGTCGGGTAGACGGGGAGGTCGGGTAGACGGTCGGGTAGACGGTCGGGTAGACGGTCGGGTAGATGGGTAGACGGTCGGGTAGACGGTCGGGTAGACGGTCGGGTAGACGGTCGGGTAGACGAGGAGGCGGATGGATCGTTGGAAGGGGGGGGATCGTCAGGGGGAGTGGCCGGTTCCTGGGATGAAATTTTCTCGATTTTCTTATTTGCCTCCTCGAGGTCTTCTTTTCGTACGAGTTGATATCCCTCGAGGAGAGACAGACGGCGCCGGGTGGAGTTTGCCATGGTGCGCTCCCCTTTTCGGTTAATCGCCATTCTTGTCGAAGATGGCTAGAAGCTCTCGGGCCAGTTCGCGGTAGGATCGTGCACCGGACGATGTCTGATCATACTGAAAAATGGTGGATCCTTGGGATTCGGCACGTTCGAAAGCGGTATTGACCGGCACAATGGTGTTGAAGACCCGTTGTTCGGAAAACGATTGGCGAATCTGTTCAATGTTTGCCCGACTGATAAAGGTGCGCCGATCCGCTTTGTTGATGAGAAGGCGCAGAAAACGGAGGTCTTTGTTTCCGTTGTCCCGGACGCTGTCGATAAGGTTGATGGCCTTGATGAGTCCCTCCACGCTGAAAGCGCTTCCGGCCTTGACGGGGACCACGATAAAATCGGAGGCGTAAAGGGAACACAAGACAAAGGTTCCCATGTTGGGCGGGTTGTCGATGATGGCGAAGTCAAAGTTCTCTTGGATGTGTTGCCGAAGCATTCTCCGCAGTTTGAAGAAGACCTCCGGGTTTTTCTGAGTCAGGGCCCGATGAATCATGATGGGCTCCAAGGATGCCGTATCCGAAACGTTGGGGATACAAAAAACGTTTCCCAGCTTCGTTGGATGGATAAAGTCTTCGATGTTGCGTTCCTCGGTTTCTTCGGGGTCGAGCAGTTCGTATAGGCTGTTTCGAATCCGCACATCGGTGGGAAGAAGAAGGGAGGTTGCGTTGCACTGGGTGTCCATGTCGATCACAAGGACCCGTTGATTTCGCCTGGCGAGGGCTTCCGCCAGGTTCACCGTAGCGGTGGTCTTGCCCACTCCTCCCTTGTTGTTGACAACGGAGATTACGATGCCGCCCATGGGGACCTCCGTGATCCGATGTGGAAAGTATGAGAATGGTGTTAAATTTCGCCAATAAACTTAGATTGTAAGTATCGAGGATGTCAATCGAAAGTTATGTATGATCTGAGAAAAATCGATGAAGGAATGAAAAACTTCCGGTTGAAGGCAGGATAAAGGAAGCCCCTCGATCCCCCGCCCCTTCCTCACCGGATGGTTTTCCTTGTCGCCCCGCATCCTTCGATTTGGATACCGCACAAGATTGATCGAGTTCGAAAGAACTGTCGATACGAGGAACGCCAACCTTTTGTAAAAAGTTAAGATTGGGTTGGAGAAGATTTATCCCGTAAATAGAATCGGTTGGTCATGAAATCGAGAGGAATTCCGGAATTCGTCCGGTTGGAATGTAATCTATTGAAGCCTTTCACATCTATACTTAACATTCATCCTCAGGAAAGGCGTATTGATGAAAAATAGGAATCATCCACCCAAAGGCAGCCGAATTGCCGTAGACCCAATAAGAAGACTCTCGGATATAGAAAATATCAAAAAAATGTTACAGGGAAGGAAATCGAGGGATCTTTTACTGTTCACGATAGGTGTAAACAGCGGGTTGAGATCAGGAGACATCCTTGCTATTAAGTTAAACCAGGTGAGACATTTGAAGCCGGGTGACCGGTTGGTGATCAAAGAACGAAAGACTGGAAAACAAAACATATTGATGGTTAACAAGGCAATTTATAAAGCGATACGAGACTATGTGAAGGACGTTCAATCGACTTCATTGGAAGAGGAATTTCTTTTTAAATCCAGGAAAGGCAAAAACCAACCCATAAAGGTGGAGAGCTTGAATCGTATGATTAAGGAATGGTGCCGATCCATCAACCTGGACGGAAACTTTGGGGCCCACACGCTCCGGAAAACGTTCGGGTACATCCAGAGGAAGTACTACGGAGTCGGCGTCGAGGTCCTTGCCAAAAGGTTCAATCATTCCAATCCGTCCACCACAATGAAGTACCTGGGAATCAGCGATCAGGAGGTCGACGCGATCCTGATGCATGACATATGATGGGGCACCCGACAGCGACATCCGAGACGGTCCGAAAACATCTTTGATGATCCCGCAAAAAGTCGTTCTTTCCAAAACGGCACCTCGTGAATTCATACCGGGTTGCGCCCAGGGGCGATCTGACATGCTGAGTGAAGATTTTGAGCAAACGGTTGAATCCTGCGGGATGGCAGTTTCGGCGTGAATGCAACTTCGTATCAATCGGTTAGGATCGAAGAACGCACTTTTCGGGCCTTTTTAGGAGACCATCATCTTTTTTGTTGCGATGCAAAGAATGGGAAGGTTCATGGACCCCCGAAAGTCGTCGGAGCCCCATCAGGGACGACTGCACCGGGATAGCCGGCCGAGACGTTGTTGTACGGATTGGCCCAGTTGGGTGCAAAGGGATTCACCCGATAAGTGCTCTGGGCGAACGGGTTCACGGTGGTAAGCGGATTGGGCGTAAAGGGGTTGATCGTCGTCGGGGGGACAAATGAAACACTGCTTTGGCCCATAGGGCTCGAGGCGGTGCTCGGCATGACGAAAAATCTTTTTGACCGAATAGAAGAAGACCCTTGAGGATTCGACGGGGTTGTGGGGTTGATGCCTGCATTCGTGGAAGAATACTCGGCAAAACCGGCACCTCCTTCGGGAACGGTCCCGGCAGTGGCGGAGGGAGGACCAAAAGCGGAGGGGGAACTTACGGGATTGATTCCCGATGGGCTTGTGGAATTTGGAATAGAGGCGCTGCCGGTGGTGGTGCCTTGACCAAAGAGGTTGCCCGTAGAGCTGAAAATGGAGGCCATAGGATTGGAGGACATGGTGGTTGCCACTGAGGAAGTTGAGGAGGTGGATGTAGGCGAGGTGGCTGGATTGAGGAGGCTTCCATATCGACCATAATGGCTGGAAATGTTGTCCGGGCGGTAAAGGCTTCCAACACCATAAAGGGATGGGGAAGAAGTACCCGTGGAGGAGGACGCGTCAGGAGTGGGCGCTTTGTAGATACGGGGAGCCCGAGCTTTTCCACCCCCGCCCCCGGCGTTTCGGACCTGGCCTGCAAAAGCAACGCTTGCATGAAGAAACGACACGGACAATATAAAAACAAATAATTTTCTCACGAGCACCCTCTCCTTTCCAGGACCTTCGAGGGCATTGTATAGCCCTGCATCGGAAGATATCAACCGCTAAATCCCGCAAACCCCGCCCCATCCTCCTGGAAATTCGGAGGGAGAAAGGATCTTCCGGGCCCGCAAACCATCGCTGGAGGCATGGAATGGTCTCTCATTTTGCAGGATCGTTCATGCTCGCGGGGAGATTCCGAAGGCCGTTTGTTTAGTTCGTTCAGGGTCATAGTTCTCATCGAGGGCTGGAAAACGAGGGCCTTTCCAGCTTTTAGCCCGGAGCAGAGCCGCATTGGGCGTGGCCTTGATCAAAAAGATATGGTATGTAGCTGAATGTTTACGGGGGAGGAGATGATCGATCTCAAATGTGGTCGGGATGCTTCGGAGTTAGGAATTCGAACCCATGAAGGATGGAACATCACCGCTTTCTTGGACCATCTCAACGGGTGCAGTCAGTGTTCGGAATCCAAAGAATTGTTGATCCGGGAACTCAATAAACTAATAGGCGGAAAGCAATAGGTTCCGCCAAGGGGTTTGCGCTTCCCCCTGAGACAACGCCCCGTCCAGATTCTCTGTGATGATTTTTAAATCCTTCCAATCATCGAAAACGGGAAATAGGGACCAACCGCTGAGGTCTTCCAGGTTGATGGAGAGAGTTGTCCCTCCTTTGTCTCCCTCTTGTTTGTGTATGGCACAAGGCTTGCTCAAACCACCATTTTCGGGGGCCATCCTTGAAGGGATTGGTGTGTTCGTAAACTCTAAAAAAGGAGGAGAAGCGGAGCCGCAGACATCGAGAAGGAAGGAAACCGTCGTTATTGGCAGAGTCTGGAGAAATTTTTCTCGCAGAGCAGAAAGGAGTATGGTGTGAAGAGAGGGATTGTGAAAAGCAAAGCAGGTCTATTGGCGATTGCGCTCGTGGCATTTGCCTTCATTGGCACCTCTTTGGTCTGGGCGGCTGAGCCGAGCGTCACCCCTCCCCCCCCCAAAGACTGGACCGACCAGCAGTGGAAGGACTTCCTAAAAAAACCATGGACCAAGGAAGAGCTCAGTAAAATGGGCCGGGCCCCCAGGTATATCCTCAAGAAAGAAGAGAACATCAAGCCTCGGGCCACCGGCAAGGTGCTGACGCCGGAGCAGCTTTATCAGAACGGGAAGAACTTTTGGTATCCCCTCATGGTCCAGTACGGAATCGGCATCTCGGTGAAGGACTTCTACACGCTCTGGATCGAAAACGAAGGTTGGAGAGATCCCAAAATCAAGCTCCTGGATCTTCGCCAAGAGTCCGAGTTTGACCAGGCCCATATTCCCGGAGGCATCCGCGTGGACACGGGTCTTGCTTACTGGCAGCTCCCCGGCCGGGCACCGGATTCCACCGCGGACTATTACCTGTTGTGCAAGAGCGGCACCCCCCATGATGGTGGTGACCGCGGTGCCTTCGTGAAGAAATACATGCTCCAGATGGGCTACAGTGGAAAAATCTTGAACATTACCGATGGATTCCGTGGTTGGTTGGAAGCCGGATATCCCGTAGTGAACGCTCACGGCCTGTTCACCCTGGTTCCCGGTACCTTCCAGATCCCGGAGAAAGATTCCATGACCAAGGTGAAGGAAGTAACTCCCAAGACCGCTCCCATGGTCATGGATCTGGCCCGGCAGTTGGGAATCGAAAACTGGTAAATTGGGGCTGATCCGTCCGCCTACATGGAGCTCCCGCGGGATTGCCGGAGAGGCCGGAAGACGGTGCTTCATTTTCCAGGCATTTAAACAATCACCGTAGAGCACAAGAGTATCCCCGTGGTGCACTGAAACATTCGGCCGCCACGGGGATTTCTGTTTTTGGGGGCCTGAGGTTTCTTCCCGGGCATGGATTTTGTACTCGTTGGCCGCCCGTCGTCAAAGAACACCGAAACCGATCTCAAAAACCCCTTAAGAACGCCCTCGGGGAGGAAAGGAACAACATGGCGAAAAACCTGACAACCGTTGTGAAGTCATCCAAGAAGGAAGTTCAGATCAATCGAGACAATGGCGTGGTGATCATCGGAGAGAGGATCAATCCCACGGGACGCAAAGTGCTCCAGGCGGAGCTCCGAGAGGGCAAGTTCGATATGGTGCGCCGGGATGCCGTTGCCCAGGTAAAGGCCGGAGCGGCCGTTTTGGATATCAATGCCGGTCTGCCGGGGGCGGATGAGCCGGCTTTGATGGTTCAGATGATCGAAGAAGTGAAAGCGGCTACCGACGATTTTCCCATCTGTATTGATTCTCCCAAGACCGAAACCCTGGAAGCGGCCTTGCGCCGTTATTGCCGAGACGGTGCCCGGCCTCTGGTCAATTCCGTCAGTGCGGAAACCAAGCGCATCAAAGAGGTGTTGCCCTTGATTAAGGAATACGGATGCGCCGTCATCGGGCTCTGCAGCGGGGATAGCGGAATTCCAAAAAGCGCTGAAGAGAGATTTCAGTCTGCGGCGAAGATCATCGAGGAGGCCGCCAAGTTGGGAATCCCGACCGAAGACATCGTGATCGATCCCCTGGTTCTGACCCTGGGCGCCGAGTGGAGGGCCGGAAAGATGGCTCTGGACGCCATCAAGATGATCGTGGACGAATTTGGCGTAAACATCACCATGGGCGCCAGCAATGTATCTTTCGGCATGCCCGATCGGGAAAACCTTACCTCGTTTTTTATGGCCATGTCCGCCATGGTGGGATTGAGCTGCCCCATTGCCAATCCGTTGAAGATGCAGGAGGTGACCGCACTGCAGGCCGCCGATTTGATCCTGGGGAGGGATCGAGGCGGGATGAAGTGGATCAAAGGATTTCGAGCCCGCCAAAGCGCTCAGACCGCTTAAGGGAAGACCCATCAAAAGAGCAGGAGGGTTCCTCAAGAACGGAAAAGGGGATAAAAATCCGTTCCCTCCGGTACATGATCCGGCAATGTCAGGCCACTCCTCCAAGGGGGAGCGGCCTTTGTTTTTCGTTTTGGGTTCCTGGAGAAAATCTAGCTTTCTCGGAGGTTAAACCCGATCAGAATGGTTCCCAGTTCAGGGTCTTCGGTATCCCATCCGTACAGCGTTTTCAGATAAGAGTCCGCGGCTCCCATGGGAGATGCCGAGACGACATCCCGGACTGCGGCAATTCCTTCGATTTCCGGGAAATGGAGACCTCGAAAAACAAAGGAAGGTTCCCGCCCCCGAACTTGCCTCACTCGATCAAAATACACGACAAAATTCCTGCCGATGATCTTTATGTCCTTTTGGGCCTTGAGGGACTCGAGCTTCCCGAGGTCCGTAATTTCCTCTCCAATCACGAGGTCGTCCACTACCCACGACAGGCAGGGCACATCCGCGTGCCGAAAGTCGTTGTTGTTGAGAACCGCGCACACGAATTCCCGGGAGAGGACGGAAAAGACGCCCTCATTGCAGGCTTTTCCGAGACCCCCCAGCCCCTGTTTGCAAAGCTGTTCTTCCATGCCCCTGATCACCGTTCGGTCCTTTTCTTCAATCCACCTCACGTCCAAAATCCCTTTGGTGGCCAGCAGGGCTTCTTCCACTTCCTTTAGACGAATCTCCATGGTTCCTTTACCACCCGAACATTGAAAATCATGGACGCACATCGAGGGGCGGCCAAAGCGCGTTTCGCAGGAAGAAACCAGGCAAAAATTTTGCTTGTGGATCCCTCCGTGGTTCGTTACTTGTGGGCCGTGAGCCTTCGCCCATGGGAAAACCGTTGGTTGCCCGGGGCCGGGTTGGCAGTTACCTATTCCCCCGGATAGAAAAGGGGATGGTCCTCTTCTGCCGAACCGATAAGGTCGGCCCGAATACGCCCGTGAACGAAGGTCACGGGCATCCAGGCTCCCCTACGCCGGACTCAATTTTACTATCATGACACGACATGAAGATCCCAGCCCGGAGAAACGGAGGACTGCAAGAGCGGTCCTGGTTCCCCTCTTGGGTTTGTGTCTGGTTCTCCTGGTCATGCTGGCCCTGAGGATGGAGGCCGGGCAGCCTTACAAGACGTATCAAAAAGCATACCTCGAAGCCCGGGCGGACCGCCTTCGTTCTTCCTTGATCGCGACACATTCGGAAGAAGAAATCCGCGCCCAGGTCGAGGCCCTTCGACGGACCCCCCTACGAATCAAGGAAATTCGTCCGGCTCTTACGGGGCGGGTGGAGAGATGCCTTACCTGTCATGACGGAATCGAAGAGATCAGCCCGTCTCATCCCGTGGATGCGTTCGGTTGTGTCACCTGCCATGGAGGGGACGGTCGAGGAGTGACGGTGGAGATTGCTCATCGAGGGCTCATCGGGGGGCGTAACCCGTCGGACCTGGCGGTGATCGAGCAGACCTGCGCCAAACCCGGGGGGCAATGTCATGCCGGGAGAACCTTTTCCGTCCAAAATTCGGCAGACCGGGTTCGATCGGGTGTCATGGCCACCATGAGCGGAGTCATTGCCAGCCTCCGATACTCCTGGGCCGCGCAGCCATCCTCCATCGCTCGCTATGCTTCCGTAGGGGTCAAGGCCTCGAAGGGGGGAACCGGCAACCGGATCGCCGGCTTGCTCACCATTCCCCTGATGAGTCCAATTCCCGGGATCAACCCGACGGATGCCCGGGGGTTCCCCATTCAATTTTCGGGAGAAGCAGCGGACGATCAATGGCGCAAGTTCTGCGCCCGATGTCACCTTTGGAACAAACGGGAAGAAGGCCCCTCGGCCCACTCTTCGGGTTGTGCGGCATGCCACGCCCTCTACAACGCCGATGCCACCTACGAGGGGATGGATCCGACGTTGCCGAAGGACAAGCCGGGCTATGCACGCCAACATCGGCTCACGACCCACGTTCCCGTGGAACAGTGTCTGAGGTGCCATAATCGGTCCGGACGCATCGGATTGTCGTTTACGGGCTTGCAGGAAGCTGATGGGTACGGCACGCCCTATCGGCAGGGACGCCCCGACCTCGAGGCCTTGTCCGGGGGAAGAGACGTCCGGCGCCTTGTTCCGGACGTCCATTTTGAAAAGGGACTGGCCTGCGTGGATTGCCATACGGGAAACGATGTCATGGGGGACGGCCGAATCTACAGTCACATGCGAGACCAGGTCGAGATCCGCTGCACGGATTGCCATGGTACCCCCAGCGATCCGCCGCCGACCAGGCTCCAAGGGGCGGAGGACGAAGAGGCCCTTTGGCGGGCAAGGACCCTGAAGCTTCCGGGCATCGAAGGAAAAGAGGTCGGTCTGACCCAGAGGGGAACCCCCCTGCTGAACCTTTGGAAAGAAAGCGACCGGATGATCCTGCAGGGAAAGCTGGATCAAAAGGAACACCCGTGTCCCGTCATTACGGGAAGCATCACTCATCGCATTCCCGGCCATGGACCGGATCGAATGGAATGCTCGGCGTGTCATACCCGGTGGGCCCCTCAGTGTTATGGATGCCATGATTACCGTCGGCAAGGGGAACCCATGCTCGATTCGATGTTGGGCATCAAAACGGCCGGGATGTGGCAGGAGACCAGAGACTACTACCGCTTTGAAAAACCCGTGTTGGGGGTCAACTCCCGCGGACGGGTATCCGTCTTCATGCCCGGCTGCCAGGTGGTATACACGGAGCTCGGCCCGGATCATCAACCGGTGCCGGGCCGGGACAAAATGGTTTTTCGAGGGCCCGGCCTTGAACATGGGATTGTTTCCACCCCGATTTCTCCTCATGCCACACGCACGGAAGTTCGATCCTGCCGGGAATGTCATGCCGATCCCAAAACCCTTGGACTGGGCCGGGGGTTTTTCACAGCCGGTCGAAACTGGGACGAGAATTCCTTCACTTCCCTTGTAAAACCGGAAATCAATCCCATGGGATTTGCCTGGGAGACCCTCGCGGACCCTCGAGGCCGCCCCCTGGCGGCGTCGACCCATCCGGGAGCGAGGCCTTTCAACCAGGAAGAATTGAAGAGAATCCTTCGGGTTGCTCCCTGTCTCCCTTGTCATGGTCGATATGACGACCCCATATGGGAAAACCCTCGAGAGGCCTTTGAACGTGCTCGACTGCCGGAGCACCAGGAAAAGGTTGCAAGGGTTCTTGAGGGGGCTCCATGAGGACCGCATCCATCGCCCGTTTGATTGTAGGGTTCGGTATTCTCTGCCTTAGTTCCGCGGCCTTCGGAACTTCCTCTTGTCTTACCTGCCACAAGGAGATCCGGGGAATGGGCGGAAGTCATGCCCTGAGTTGCTCGGAATGCCACCTGGGCAGAGAGGATCTGCCGGAAAAGGCGGGTGCCCACCAGGGACTGGTTCCCAATCCTTCCGATTTCACCCGCCCTCATTTCCCCTGCGGCCGATGTCATCAGGACCAGATCCGCTGGGTGAATCGCACCCTCATGAGGACCGCCGCGGGAATCGTCAATCAAACCCGCTTCCTCTGGGGAGCTCAACCGGACCCGGGAGCCCGTTTTGGGGTTGTCGACGTGGATCACCTCAGGCTCTTGCCGGAACAAGAAGCCTCGGGGGCTTTGGTGGACGATTTGTTGCGGCGTCGATGCCTGCGTTGCCACCTCGGGACATCGGGGAGTATTGCCTCGGGGAGCTTTCCCGGTGAGATTCCCGTGGAAGGGGCGGGCTGTTCCGCATGTCACGTGATCCGTGGAAACCGTGGGACGGCAAAGGAAGACCCATTGCCTCCACCCGGAACAAAGGGAGGAGGCAAGACCCACCAGATCACCACGGCCGTTCCGACATCCCAATGCCTTCAGTGTCATCGAGGAAACTACGTGGGATCGGATTACGTGGGGCTTTTTGAGCGGGACCATTCGGCCGCGTATAATTTTGATGCGAAGGACCCTGATCGGCCGCCTCAGCTCTACACCCACGCCTACCATCACCTCCTGCCGGATGTGCACCATGAACGAGGGATCCATTGCATCGACTGTCATCCGGTGGAGGAAATCATGGGGGAAGGGAGCGTTCATTCCCATGCCGGGGAACAGGTGGGAGTCCGTTGCACGGATTGCCACGGTCGCCCGGGCAAACCTCCGGTGCCTCGAGAGGTGGCTTCCTCGGATCAGCGAGCGTTAAGAGCGGCGAAGCTGAACCCATCCTACGATCTTTTCCAGGGTCAAAAGGTTCTCACAACCTCAAAGGGGCATCTTCTAACGAGTACGTTCGAGAGGGATGGAGAATGGTTTTTGCTCTCCAAGGCCGACGGAAGGGTTCACAAAATTCCGCTCCTGGGACGGAGTCCCCCGGATAAAACTCCTTTGGATCATCAAATCTCCGAGCACATGGAGCGCATGGAATGTTCGGCATGTCATGGAGCATGGACTTTTCGGGATCTGGGGTTTCATTTGGTTCGCCTGGACCGGGCGGATTATAATCCCTGGGCCTGGTTGACACGGCAGGGAGACCCCCAAGCGGAGGATCTCCTGGAGAAAAACCTGCTGAAACCCGAGGACCGGTGGGACCCTCCCGCTTCCCGGGATTGGCTTACCGGGGCGTCGAGGCCGGGAATCTGGCTTGCCGGTTATTCCTTGCGGCGGTGGGAGGGTCTCGTCCTGGGAGTGAACGAGCGAGGAATGGTGAGCGCCATGAGGCCTCAGTACCAGTATTGGGTCAGCTGGGTGGACGGGCAGGGAAAGGTTCTCATGGATTCCGTCATTCCCCGGGCCGGTGACGGGCGCCCCGCGACGGCATGGAATTCCTACACCCCCCATACCATAAGAAGGCAGACGGCGGCCTGCTGGGACTGCCACGACAATCCCGGGAGCTTGGGACTGGGGCAGGGCCTTCTTCGGGAAAAAGACGGGAAGACCGTTCCGCTCACCAGGCCCTGGGAGGATGGACTGGGAATCCATTTTGAGCTGGATCAGGTGATCGATTTCCTTGGGAGGCCCCTACAGCGCACCGTTCGACCGGGCAGTCGCTTTTTGGGGGAGGAAGCGATCCCCCGGATGTCTGCCGGGAACCCCCGGTATATGCGTGACCTCTTGAGATATTACGAAGGCAAAGAAGCTTACGGAGACCCGGCCGGGTTTACAGGCCCCAAAAGGTGAGGAACGCGAAAGCCCCGCCGAGAACCCAGAATGCGATCTGATGGATTCCCCAATAATACAGCCGGCGGGGAATTTCCTCTCCGGCCCTGGGCAGCCAGGGCAGAAAGGTGATAAGGGCGAGAATGAGAAGGGGGAAAAAGATGCCCGCCAACAAGGGGGGGAAATAACGGAGAAGCACCTGGAGCCAAACGACCAACCAGGGCGCAGAAACTTCTCCACCGGCCTGAGGCTCCAGCCCCAGGGGAGCATAGCCGACCGGGGAGATCAACGACACCGCCATGAGGGCTACCGACAGGAACAACATGCAAAGAAATTCCCTGGCAACGAGCTCCCGGCGAGCTACTTGCTTTACGGTGAGTCCCGACATCCCGCTTCTTCTCCGATTCCGTCATCGTTTGAAAGAGACGACTTGCTCAAGAATTGAATCTAACCGCTTTGGGATTATAGGTCATTGAATTCCGAAATAAAACCTCCGGAGGCAGGGAACAGGAGACGCCGGGTCTTCCTGGCGATAGGTTCCGCCTTGATAGGGCTGGCCTCGGGGGGGATTCTGTGGATGATCGGTTCGTTTCTTTCCGGGTCTCGGAATCGATCGGAGCCGGACCCTGTTCATTTTGGGAACCCGGACACCTATCCCGTAGGCAGTGTCGCCGCCCGCGGGAGGGTGGTCCTTCTGAGGGATGAAGAGGGGTTCTGGGCGGTTACCGCCATCTGCACCCATCTGGGATGTCAGCCCACATTCGTTCCCCAAGAACACCGGTTTGTATGTCCTTGCCATGGGAGTCGTTTCGATCCCGAAGGTCGGGTATTGTCCGGTCCGGCAACCAAGAATCTGTCCCTGGCAACTATCCGCTTGGATTCCCAGGGGTTTCTTGTAGCGTACCCCGCCGAAAAGGCACAACTTGGGGATAGGTTTCGCCCGTGAGACTCGATTCTTTTCTGGAGCACATCCATCCCGCCCGGCTTTCTGCAGATCGAATTCGCATCCGTGCCACCTTCTGCCTGGGAGGAGTCGCTTTTTTTTTCTTTATGGCCTTGGTTCTCACGGGGTTGCTGCTGGCCGTCTACTATCTTCCCACCCCCGAGGGGGCGAGGGAGGGACTCCATGATCTGAACTACGTGATTCCTTTTGGGCGACTCATGCGGTCCGTCCATTTCTGGGCCGGGCAACTGATGTTGCTTGCGGTGTTGTTTCATATGGCGAGGGTCGTGGCCGCTCGGGCCTACATGCCCCCCCGGCATCTCAATTGGCTGGTGGGTGTGGGCCTCCTGGTCCTGGTGGCGGCCCTGGACTTTTCGGGATATGTATTGCGTTGGGATTCTCAGAGTTTTTGGGCGGCCCAAGTCATGACCCAGTTATTAGGACAGATTCCCGCCGTTGGAGATGCGCTGCAACAATTATTGGTGGGAGGACCCCGGATGGGAGAAGCGGGTTTGCTGCGATTCTATGTCTTGCACTGCCTCGCCGGTCCCGCCCTCTTGTTGGCTTTGATCTTTTACCACTTCTGGAGAGTCCGAAAAGATGGGCGGGCCAAGCAAGCCCTCTGATGTCTTCTCCTGTCCGGGTTGTCTCGATACAGAGATGTCACATGACAGGATGTGTATCCCGAGACAGGGGTGCAATGGTTTGAAGGGACGGCAATTGGAAGAAACCGGCCAATTCTTACATTGCCGTTGTCCCGTGATCTGGCACCGAATTTGTTAAGAACTACGGCGAGGCTGCGGGCTTCGGTCCATGCTCTCGGTGCGATCGGGAAGAGTTTCGGCTTGACGGGAAAGGCTCTGTCAGAGAATCTTAATAAGATTTCAATAAGGTTGTGTCTAATGCAGGAATTTTTCCTCTAGGGAACTCCTCGGATGCGCTGGAAGGCCGACGGCAAGGTTCCTTCCTTGGCAGGCGGATGGATTGCGGGG
Organism: Syntrophobacteraceae bacterium; assembly: GCA_018053185.1. Lineage (GTDB taxonomy): Bacteria > Desulfobacterota > Syntrophobacteria > Syntrophobacterales > Syntrophobacteraceae > JAGPLX01. The sequence goes on along the minus strand of JAGPLX010000032.1, from coordinate 4,440 downwards.
GGGTTCGTGTACCCGGAAAGGAGAAAAGGCGAATGAAGTTGAAAAAGGTTCTTTTGATTGGTTTGTTCGTATTTCTGGGGATAGGAGCGGCCTGGGTGATTACGGGAGTCAGCCAGACGACTCCTCCCGCATCACAAACCGCCCCGGTGGAAACAAAAGAAAAGGCCAAAACACCTCCTCCCGCGGATGCCCAAAAGGCTACTGCTCCCACTTCGGAAGCCCCCGGTTCCGTTGCGGTTCCGGCAACGGGAGAAGCCCCGCCTCCCCGTAAGTTTAGCCCCAGCGAGGGATGTTAGTTCTTCCGGACGGGAAATTCCTTACCATGTGGGGTTGCAAGAAGTCTTACGGTTGGGAAACCTATCCCGCCGATTCCATAGAGGGGAGCTTCCGATTCTTTGGAGGCTCCTCTTTCTCTTCTGATCCCGACCCATGAGATCCCCCCCTCGTTCCTCCCGTATCCGGGTCCCCGACTCCTTTCCGAAGAAGTCCTAGAACCCAAGTCCTCCCTTGACCTCTTGGCGGTCAATCAGTTATTTGCAGCGGGAATCGGCCCCTTAGGTCTTGAGGGGCAAGGCTCGAGTCTTTTCCGGTCCGGTCCGGGTGTTCGCGATTTTATGGGTCCTGCTTTTCCGATGCTTCATCGGGGAAAGGGAAAACTTTCGGAATGACAAAAATCGTTTCCCATTCCTTTGAGGAATATCTCAAGCTCTTGGAATCCTTCCACGGCAATGCGGCCCCGGGGCTTATCATCGGCGGTTTCATGGTGGATCTGGCGTTGAAACATCTTCCGGAAGGAATCCTGTTTGATGCCGTCTCGGAAACCCCGGCCTGTTTGCCCGATGCCGTCCAGATTCTGACTCCTTGTACGGTGGGAAACGGATGGCTCAAAGTGATGAACCTGGGGCGGTTTGCCTTGAGTCTCTACGACAAATACAACGGTCGGGGAGTGCGGGTGTTTCTGGATCCGAAGAAATTGGAGGCATGGCAGGAAATCAAGACCTGGCTTTTCAAACTGAAAGCAAAATCGGAACAGGATAAGGATCGTCTGCTGGCGGAAATCAAAGAGGCCGGCACGGAAATTCTGGGGATCCAGCCCGTTCAGGTGCAATCCTCCCTTCTGAAGAAGAAGAGCCGGGGGCGAATCGCCAATTGTTCCCTGTGCGGCGAACCCTATCCCGTCAGCGACGGCGGGATATGCAGGGCTTGCCAGGGAGAAGGCCCCTACGTGATCCAAGAATCCCGGGAACAAAACATCGACGGACCCATGCTGAAGGTGGTGGCCCTGGAAGATGCCGTCGGGAAGACGGCCCTGCACGACATGACTTCCATCCTCCCCGGTCAGAGCAAAGGGCCGGCGTTCCTTCACGGTCAACGCATCACCATAGGGGATCTTTGTCGCCTCCAGCAGATGGGCCGACAGCGAATTTATGTGCAGGAAGAGAATCCGCTTCAATCGGAATGGGTCCATGAGAACGACGCCGCCCTCGCTTTCGCCGAGGCGATGGCCGGAGAAGGGATCACCTTCAAGACCCCCCCCAGAGAGGGGAAGATTAATTTCTTTGCCGATCGAGACGGCCTGTTTCACGTGGAAGAAGAACGCCTGGAGCGATTCAATACGATTCCCGGAGTCATGTGTGCCTCTCAGAAGGGATACAACCTGGTGGACCGGGGGAGGGGTTTGGCCGGGACCCGAGCCATCCCCCTGTTCCTGTCCAGGACCGTTTTCGAAAAGGCCATGGCCGTCCTGGACGACGGACCCCTGTTTCGGGTGCTTCCCGTGCGCGAGGCCAAGGTGGGCATCCTGGTCACGGGGAGCGAAGTATTCCAGGGGCTTGTCGAAGACAAGTTCATTCCCATCCTCACCACCAAGATCGAAAAATTCCGCTGTCGCGTAATTCGATCCCTCATTGCCCCGGACGATCGGGATGCCATTCGCGACGGAGTCAAAGAAATCCTGGCTTCGGGGGTTGATCTGCTCGTGACCACCGCAGGACTTTCCGTGGACCCCGACGACGTGACCCGTCAAGGATTGATCGACGCCGGGGCTACGGACCTTCTCTATGGAGCTCCCATCCTGCCGGGGGCCATGACTCTGCTGGCCCGCATCGGACAGGTCCAGGTGATGGGAGTTCCCGCCTGTGCTCTTTATTTCAAAATTACCAGCTTCGATCTCCTGTTTCCCCGGCTTCTTGCCGGACTAACCGTTACACGTCAGGACCTGGCCAAGATGGGGCACGGAGCTTTTTGCATGGAGTGTAAGACCTGCACCTTTCCTAAGTGCCCCTTTGGCCGGTAGCCGCACTCTTCAACCCTTCCCCTCCTCGTCTCCCCCCTCCGTCTCACGACTGCCCGGAAATCTTTCCGTGGTCTAAACTTTGCTACGATTTCCTAGTTTTGAGGTCTGAAACCGGCCTCCGGTTTTTGCGCTTCAACGGAAGGGGCCCGCCACCCGGTCGCTCCGTTGAATGGTTGACCGTAGAGCTTCTCGGTTGATTGCCTTCTGTGAAATAGTTATATCCTGCTGGAATCGGATGTTAGAAAGAATTTAGAAGAACTTCTCCTGGGAACGGGGGAAAAAGGAAGCGACCGAAATATCCATGATGCCCATCCCCTCAAAAGCCGTTCCGGAAAGTCGGAACCTCGATTTGCAAGGCTTCGTTTTGGGACATGATGGAATTCCAGGTGTGCGCCTCGAGGTCAATAGGATACAGGAGAGAAAATTATGGGAGTAACCCGAAGGGATTTCCTCAAGATTGCCGGTGCAACCGCAGGTGGAGGTATTGCCGGTTCTCAGTTCGTTCCATCCTTGAAGGCGATGGAAAAAGCATCCCGTTCAAAAGAAACCAGGGTCCCCGTGTTTTGCGAGATGTGCCACTGGACTTGCGGGGCCTTGGCCACGGTGAGGGATGGGAAGGTGGTGAAGCTGGAAGGAAATCCGCTCACCCCCAACAGCAGGGGAAAGCTCTGCGGAAGAGGGAACGGAGGAATCGGCCTCCTGTATGATCCCGATCGGGTCAAAACTCCTTTGATTCGTGCCGGAAACCGGGGGGACGGAAAATACAAGAAGGCCTCCTGGGACGAGGCCCTCAATTACGTGGCCGAAAAGCTCGAGCACATAAAAAAGAACTACGGCCCTGAAGCCGTCAGCCTGTTTTCCGTCGGATCTACCGGCAAACACCTCCTGACCTTGGTGGCGGCCTATGGCAGCCTCAATTTTGCCCAACCTTCCGGGAACCAGTGTCGAGGGGCCCGGGAGGTCGGGTACATCTTGACCTACGGAGACACCCCCGGTTCTCCGGAACGGTTGGACCTGGCCAACAGCAAAGTGATCGTGTTGTTCGGATCTCACCTCGGCGAGAATATGCACAACTCCCAGGTTCAAGATTTTGCCAACGGACTGGGCAAAGGAGCCAAGCTGATCGTGGTGGATCCCCGGTTCTCCACGGCAGCAGGAAAGGCCCACTACTGGCTTCCCATCAAGCCCGGGACGGACATGGCCCTCATCCTTGCCTGGACCAACATCCTCATCCGTGAGGGGCTTTATGACAAGGCGTATGTGGATGCCTATTGCATCGGTTTCAATGAGCTCGCCGAGGAGGTTTCCCGATACACTCCGGAATGGGCGGAGAAGGAAACCGAAATCCCCGCAGGTCTCATCGTGGAAACGGCCCTGGAGATCGGAAGATATAAGCCATCGGTCATGATTCATCCGGGGCGGCATTCCTCCTGGTACGGCGACGATGTCCAACGATCTCGCGCCATGGCCATTCTCGGTGCCGTTTTGGGCACATGGGGGCGCGAGGGCGGCATCTATCTTCCCACCAAGGCATCCATGAAGAAGGTCATCAAGGAAGATTATCCGGAGCCCCAGAAGGGCCCCATTGTCGAGCTGTGCAAATACCCCTTTGCCATCAAGCAGGGCCTCATCCTGGGTTCCACAACCGCCATTCGGGAGGCAACCCTCACGGAACAACCCTATCCCGTCAAGGGGTGGATCGTCCTGGGGGCCAACGTCGTCAAGGCCATGCCCAACGAGAAGGAAACCCTGGAGGCCATCAATAAGCTGGACCTGCTCTTGACCATCGAGATCATGCCCCTGGAAACGGCAATGGTTTCCGATGTCATCCTGCCGTCGGCATCGTACCTGGAACAGGCCGAGGAGCTGGAGATCAAGAAGGGAAGGTCCCTGTTTGTGACCATGGGCAGGGCGGCGGTACCCCCCATGTACGAGAGCAAGGACGGGTATACCATTGCCCGGGAGATTGCCAAGCGAATCGGGGTCGGGGATTTCTTCCCGTGGGAAACCCTGGAAGAAAAGAACAAGTTCCAGTGTCAGGCCCTCAACCTCGACTATGAAGAGCTCAGCGAAAAGGGATGCATCGTGATCCCCAACACGGACAGTCCTTATATCACGCCGGAAAATCAGCCGGTTTTCAAAAC
>JAGPLX010000086.1 GCA_018053185.1 Syntrophobacteraceae bacterium | reverse complement strand
CCCAAAGGCATCCAGTGCCTGCTTGTTTCCCTCATCCATCCGATCGGCGGTTCCCAGTTGCAGGAGGTCGTCCACGAGACCGGTCCCCACGCCTAAAACGAGCCTGCGCAGGGCGATGTCGCTCAGATCTTCGGAACCAAAAGGAATTTGATGTGTGAGGAGGGTCAGGATTTCCTTCACCTCCTTGTGAGCCATCTTCCATCGCTTCATGACGGCCAGGGCGGCGGGCACAATAGTTGGAACTTCTTCCTTTCCACCCGAGGCCTTCCTTGGACCCGCCACCAGGCAGGAAGCACCCAGACAATGGAGAAGTGCCGCTATCCGAATTCGGCGACGGGGAGGGCATCGGGCCGCCGTCCGCACGCTGTGCCGATAAAGACGGTGAAGAGATCGCCCGGGACTCACACCGGGCTTTTCCCTCCACAATTCCGGGAGCACCTGGACCAAGACCCCGGACGTCCGCATGAATTCAAAAGCGCGAAAGACATGGAATCCCTCGATGGTCTGAAATAATTCCTCGCGAATCCTCTCCTGCGCCACCCGATGCAGCTCGGCGGCATGAAGCCTTGATGCGGTACGAGTTCCACTCTCGATGCCGAACCCAAGAGTGCTCATGAAACGAGCCGCCCTCACCATGCGCAAAGGGTCTTCCTGGAGTCGCATATGAGGATCTCCCACGGCACGGATGCGCCCTTTTCGCAGATCCGCCTTCCCCCTGTGCGGATCCAGTAGATTTCCCGACGGGTAGTCCAGGGCCATGGCGTTTATGGTAAAATCCCGGCGGCCTAGGTCGTTCAGGATGCTTCCACCGGCCGTGGTTGCCAGGGAGGTCACTTCCACCTGCCGTTGGGGGGTGTGCACCTGGAGGGTTCCATGGCGGATCCCCAGGGGAACCACCCTGGGAAAGAGCCGAAAAATTTCGTCGAGGCTGGCCTTCGTGGCCACATCCCAGTCCTTGGGCGTGACATTCCTGAGAAGATCCCTCACCGCCCCTCCCACGATCCATGCATGCCTGCCCCTTTCATGAAGCCTCTCCATGAGATCCAGGACATCCTGGGGCACAGAATCCAGGGGAAGTGAATCCAGCGTCACCCCGCAGACGGATTCCTCTTGAGGCCGCGTTCCCCGAGAATGTGTATTCATGAGCAAACCTCGCCAGTGAGCCGCCGTTCAATGTTTTCTGTTGATCTTCGCCTCATGCGCACTATAATAAGGCTCCGAGGGAAAGTCTTCCAGGAGAAGGCAAAAACACTCGTCCAAAGGGTTGAGGTCAGAAGGGGAAAGCACTGCGGGTCATGAAAGAAGCCAATCGAATCATCGAGGATTTCCCCCGGGGGAGGAGGCCTTCTATGTATAGTGGCATTCGCGGTGGAAATCGTTCTATGCTTCACCATCGGCCTGATGATTTGAAGGAGACGACAGTGGCGGCGAAGGGCATGAACCTACTTCTCTTGTTACTCCTCCTTAGCCCCGGGTCCCGAGTTCGGGAGCCCCATGCCGTTCCTTTGCCAATGCAGTGACCATTCCGATCCAGCAGCAACAAAGGCCATGGGTTCCCTCCCCATGGCCTTTTTCTTTTCTCGGGATTCGCCCAAGCAGCCACAAGAGGAAAGGGGGTGAAAGACATGGGGCTTACCGGCCCGCCGGATTCATCTGATTTGAGCGACGGCCTTCCATTAGAACGGCGTGACGACGGAAAACTCATCCATCCAGACAAGAAGGATATCACCATGAGCCAAAGAATCTTGATTTTTGATACCACGCTTCGAGACGGAGAACAGGTTCCGGGGGCCAAGCTCAACAAGCGGCAAAAGCTCGAAATCGCACAACAACTGGCCAACCTGGGTGTGGACGTCATTGAGGCGGGGTTTCCCTGCTCATCTCCAGGGGATCTCCAGGCCGTGCAAGCGGTGTCTGAGCAGGTAAAGGGGCCGATCATTGCGGCCCTGGCCCGTGCCGTGCCGCAGGATATCGACATCGCGTGGGAGGGAGTCAAAAACGCAGAGAGACCCCGGATCCACGTTTTTCTTGGATCTTCGGACATCCATTTGCAGAAGAAGCTTCGCCGGGATCGCGAGAGTGCCTTGGAAATGGCCGTAAACGCGGTGCGGTACGCCAAGCGCTACTGCGAGGACATCGAGTACTCCACCGAGGACGCTTCCCGCACGGAGTTCGACTACCTGTGCCGGGTGATCGAGGCGGCCGTCCGGGCGGGCGCCACCACCATCAACATCCCGGATACCGTGGGATACGCTATACCCGACCAATTTGGAGAACTCATCCGGAAGCTCCGGGAATCAGTCCCCGCCCTAGATCACACTATCTTGAGTGTTCATTGTCACAACGATCTGGGGTTGGCGGTGGCTAACAGCCTTGCCGCCGTCCGTAACGGTGCGAGGCAGGTGGAATGCACGGTGAACGGGATCGGGGAAAGGGCTGGAAATGCGTCTCTCGAGGAGATTGTCATGATCCTGAAGACCAGGCCCCACATCTTTAACGCCGATACAGGGGTTCGAACCCAGGAGATTTACCGGACGAGCCGGCTCGTCAGCCGGCTGATGAACATTCCCGTGCAGCCCAACAAGGCCATCGTGGGATCCAATGCCTTCGCCCATTCCTCGGGGATTCACCAGGACGGGATTCTCAAAGACCGGGCCACCTACGAAATCATTCGTCCCGAGGATGTGGGGATTCGTGAGCACAAAATCGTTCTGACGGCAAGGTCCGGCCGTGCAGCTTTGCGACATCGACTCCATGAATTGGGTTTCAGTGTGGACGCGGAACAGTTCGAACGGATTTACAAACGGTTCCTCTCGGTGGCAGATCGGAAGAAGGAGATTGGAAGTGCTGATCTCACCAGTATCGTGGAAATCGAGCTCACCAAGGTGGTCGAGACTTTTTCCTTCCACAGCCTGCAAATCATGAGCGGGAATACCATGGTGCCTCTGGCTTCGGTGACCCTGCTCAAGGACGGGGAAAAGATAACGGACGCCGCCACGGGCAACGGCCCGGTGGACGCCGCTTTCAACTGCATCGAGCGAATCATCGGGCAGCAGGGCGTGCTGCGCGACTACGATCTTAAAGCTATCACCACAGGAAAGGATGCGTTGGGGGAAGCCATGGTTCGAGTGGAAATCGGCGGTTCTGTCTATTCAGGAATCGGAACAAGCCCGGATATCATTGAGGCCAGTGCACGAGCCTACCTCAACGCCTTCAACCGTTTCTTTTTGAACTCCCACTGAAATTCGGCACTCGAACGGCCTCCCGGCTCCAGAACAGATCCAGGGGGGGGTGGACTTCCATCCCCCTAATGAATCGAATTCACTCTATAAACAAGTCTTCGAATCCGCTTCCAGATACCTGGCCAGAGCCCCGGCCGTGGGGGAAGCGGTGGTCCTGTGGAGGATCTGCTCGGGAGTTCCCTCCGCCACCAGCTGCCCGCCCAGGTCGCCGCTTCCCGGCCCAAGATCGATGACATAATCCGAGGCCCAGACGAAGTCCAGGTTGTGTTCGATAACCAGCACCGTGTGGCCATGATCTGTCAGGGCGTGCATTACATCCAGCAGCTTTTTCACATCCGCTCGATGCAGGCCCGTCGTGGGTTCGTCCAGAAGGTAGAGGGTGGGATTCCGATGATTGCCCAGCTCGCCGGCCAGCTTGATCCGTTGAGCCTCGCCGCCGGACAGGGTGGGGCTGGGCTGGCCCAGGGTGAGGTAGCCAAGGCCCAGCTCATTGAGGGCCCGAAGGGATCGAGCGATGCGGGGAAAGGCCGAAAAGAACCGGGAGGCTTCCTCGAGGGTCATGGCCAAAACATCCGCAATGCTTTTCCCCTTGAGCCGAACTGCCAGGGTGTCCTCATTGAACCGCTTGCCGCTGCAGGATTCACAAGGAACAAAGACGTCGGGTAGAAAATGCATCTCGACCCTGAACAGACCCTGCCCCTTACAGTTTTCGCACCGTCCCCCCTTGACATTGAAGGAGAAATGGCCCGGTTTGAAGCCCCGAACCCTGGATTCGGGAAGCATGGAGTACAAGCGACGGATTTCGTCCCAGATCCCGACGTAAGTGGCGGGGATGGATCGACTGGTCCTTCCAATGGGATTGTGGTCGACCTCGACCACCCGGTAAACCCGATCCGCTCCCTTGATTTCGGCGCGAGGGTGAACCGCACGCCCGTTCCCTTTCCCGATGAGCTGGGAAAGTCCCCGGTAGATCACCTCGTGCACCAGGGTGCTCTTGCCTGCTCCGGATACCCCTGTGACACAGGTGAGGGTCCCCAGGGGGACCTTCACATCGATACCCTTGAGGTTCCGTTCGGCGGCACCTGACACCTCGATCCAGCCAGATGGAGAAAAAGGACGCCGTTGGATCAGCCGGTACAATTCCCCCACGGGAGTCCCAAACCATTGGCCTGTCAAGGTTCGGTCATCCCGGCACAGGCTTTGAAAGTCCCCCTGGGCCGTCATCCGGCCTCCATCTTTTCCGGCCGCGGGTCCCAACTCGATCAGTAGATCCGCACGTCTCATGGTTTCGGCATCGTGTTCCACCACGACAATGGTATTGCCTTTTCGCTTCAGAGCAAGGAGGCCATCGAGCAATCGTTCATTGTCCACCGGGTGGAGCCCGATGGTGGGCTCATCCAGGATGTAGCACACGCCCAACAGATTGGACCCCAGCTGTGCCGCCAGTCGGATCCTCTGGGCCTCTCCGCCCGAAAGGGTGTCCCCGGAACGGCTCAAGGTGAGATAGTCCAGGCCCACCTCCCTCAGGAAGGCCACCCTCCCCTGGATTTCCCGGAGGATCGGGAGGCCCACGGGACGTTCAGCCTCGGTGAACTCGACGGATTTCCACAGTTCCTGGAAATCCCGGATACTGAGATCGACCATTTGAGTGATGGTTCGGCCTTTAAAGTCCACCGATCGTGCCTGCCGGTTGAGCCGGGTGCCGGCGCAGTCGGGACAGGTCACGTCTTCATAGTAGGGAGACAAAGCCCGCTGGATTTTCTCATCGGTCGAACACTTTTCGAGGATGGGAAGTAGACCGGGGAAACCGTTCTCTCGACCATGAAGCATGGCCTGTTTCGTAACCGGCCCCAGCTCGCCCACGGGCCGTTCCAGGTCCAAACGAAGGTCGTGAGTCCAGTACTCGTGAAGCCGCGCCCCCCAGGACCGGAATCTTCCCCGAAAAATCGAGGTATCGAGAAACTCCCACAGTGCCTCCCGAAGGCTCAGGTGCGGGGGACCCAGCAGTCGATCTTCGTTGATCTTCTGGACGGTGCCGAGCCCCGTGCAGGTGGTGCACGCTCCCAGTTTGCTGTTGAACGAAAAAAGGCGCGGATCCAGCGGAGCAAGGCCTCGATTGCAGTCCGGGCAGTAAAGCCGATCGCTCAAGACACGAGTCTCCTCCCCCGCCAGGTGGAGGGTACCTCCTCCCAATCCCAGGGCCTTCCGGACCGCCTGACTCAGGTCTGTTGTCTCCGTCGAAGCGGCAGCCCCATGAGGGATCAGCACCTCGATGTCGTGTTCCCTGTGTCGCTCGAGGGCGGGAACCAGGGCCAAGTCCATCCATTGCCCGTCCACTCGCACCGTGTGGAACCCCATCTTGCGCAGTCGAAGAAAAAGGTCCCGATAGATTCCCTTTCTGCCACGCACCAGAGGGGCGAGGATCTTTGCATCCTCCTTCGCCATTTCCCGTTCCACCAGGCTTAAAATGGCGTCGTGGGACAAGGCCGCCAACCCTCTGCCGCATTCGGGGCATCGCTGTCTTCCCAGTTTCGAGTAAAGCAGTCGGAGGAAATGATAAACTTCGGTAATGGTTGCCACGGTGGATCGCCGATTCAGCCGGCTGGTCCGCTGTTCGATGGCCACTGTAGGCGGAAGACCCAAGATCTGATCCACGTCCGGTTTCTCTAGAATTTTGAAATACTGTCTCACATAGGTGGACAGGCATTCGAGGTACCGACGTTGCCCTTCTGCGAAAAGGACGTCGAAGGCGAGGGTGGACTTGCCCGACCCGCTGAGGCCCGTGAGAACCGTCATTCGTTCCCTGGGAACCCGGATGCTGCTCAATTTCAAATTATGTTCCCGGGCACCTCTCACCACGATGGAATTCCCGTTGGAGGAACCCGCTTTCAGCTCTTGCTCGATGGATGGCCCGGGATTTATCGCGGCATCTTTGAGAAAAGGGGACGGGGTTTCACCGCAGCGCCGCCGGTTCAAAAACCTTCCCGTAGGACTCGAGGTATTCTCGGCGATAACCTCGGGGGGTCCTACGGCCACAATACGTCCGCCGTCCTCTCCTCCCTCGGGACCCAACTCAATGATCCAGTCACAGGCGTCGAGGAGATCGAGATTGTGTTCCACCACGACCACCGTATTTCCCTCCTTCACCAGGAGATCGAGGACCCGGACGAGCTTCTCGATATCGTGGGGATGCAGGCCCGTGGTGGGTTCGTCCAACAAGAACAGCTTGCGGGTTGTTCTTTGTGAGCCGGATGTGCCGTTGCATGAGAGGTGACGGATGAGTTTCAGTCGTTGAGCTTCCCCGCCGGACAGGCTGCTCAGAGGCTGTCCCAGTCGCAGATACTCA
>JAGPLX010000031.1 GCA_018053185.1 Syntrophobacteraceae bacterium | reverse complement strand
AATGGGAAGCCTTGGGGAAGCCGGCAAGAGGGTATCGGCGAGTGGCAACCTGTGGAAATCGCGTTGAGGAGGGTAAGCATGTTTGACCAAAAGGCACTAGAGAAGATCAAAGCCGGGAAAGAAAAGTGGGAAGAAGGACCAGTCAAGAAGACCATCACTAAGGCTCCGGAAAGACGTCCGGTCTTCACGACTATTTCGGGTACACCGGTGGAAAGACTCTACACGCCGTTGGATGTGGCGGGATTGGATTATGATCGGGATCTTGGATTTCCCGGACAATTCCCCTATACCCGTGGAGTCCAGCCGACCATGTACCGGGGGCGTTTCTGGACCATGAGGCAGTATGCCGGTTTTGGGAGCGCCAAGGACACCAACGAGCGGTATCGGTATTTGCTCCAGCAGGGGCAGACCGGCCTCAGCGTGGCCTTTCATCTCCCGACACAGGCCGGGTACGACAGTGACCATCCGCTTTCTATGGGTGAAGTCGGGAAGGTGGGGGTGGCTATCGACTCCATTGAGGACATGAAGGTACTTTTCGAGGGGATTCCCCTCGACAAGGTATCCACCTCGATGACCATCAACGCTGCTGCCACTGTGTTGTTGGGCATGTACCTGGCCATCGCCGAGGAGCAGGGGGTTACCTGGGACAAAGTGTCCGGCACCGTTCAAAATGACGTCTTGAAGGAAATCATCTGCCGCGGGCAGTACATTTATCCTCCCAAACCCACCATGAGGCTCACGGTAGACTTGATCGAGTTCTGCCAGAAGCATGTCCCTAAATGGAACACCATCAGCATCAGTGGGTACCACATTCGTGAATCCGGCTCCACGGCCGCCCAGGAAATGGCTTTCACCATCGCCGATGGAATCGCCTATGTTCAGGCCTGCGTGGAGAGGGGCCTCGACGTGGATTCCTTTGGACCGCGCCTGAGTTTCTTCTTCAACGCCTTCACCAACGTTCTCGAGGAGGTGGCCAAGTTCAGGGCTGCGCGAAGGTACTGGGCCAAGATCATGAAGGAGCGTTTCGGTGCCAAGGATCCGCGGTCCATGATGCTTCGCTACCATGTGCAGACGGGCGGGGTCACCCTTACTGCCCAGCAACCACTCAACAACATCGTTCGCGTGGCTCTCCAGACCTACGCCACGGCCCTTGGAGGCGCGCAGTCCCTCCACACGAACTCCTACGACGAAGCCCTCTGCCTGCCGACCCAGCAGGCGGTGACTGTTGCCTTGCGCACACAACAGATCGTTGCAGAAGAAAGCGGCGCCACCGACACCGTCGATCCACTGGCCGGCTGCTACCTTGTCGAGGCCATGACCGACAAGATCGAGGCCGACATCGATGACTACATCAAGAAGATCGATGCCTTGGGCGGTACCTTGGCGGCCATCGAGCAGGGTTTCATCCAGAAAGAGATCCAGAACAGTGCGTACCGGTTCCAGAAGGAGATCGAATCCGGGGAACGCGCTTACGTCGGCATCAACAAATATGTCATGGATGAACCACCTCCAACGGATCTTCTGAAAGTCGATATGAAGCTCGGAGATATCGAAGCGGCGAAACTCAAGAAGCTCCGAAGCGAAAGAGACCAAGTCGCATGGAAGAACGCTTTGGACAAGCTTCGAGAAGTCTCCAAGACCAACGAGAACGTCATGCCGGCGGTCATCGAGGCTGTAAAAGCCAAGGCGACCGTGGGCGAGATCTGTGACGTCTGGCGGGAAGTCTTCGGTGAATATCGACCCAAGGAATTCGTATAGACGATCGGAAGACGACATAACAGTCTGAAGCGGAGGATAAATTCATGACACGCGAAAAGAAGATCAAGATCATCGTGGCAAAACCCGGTCTGGACGGTCATGATCGTGGCGCGAAGCTGTTGGCCAGAATATTTGCCGAGGCGGGAATGGAAGTGGTGTATACAGGATTGCGCCAGACCCCGGAGATGATCGTCAACACCGCGATCCAGGAAGACGCCGATGTGGTCGGTCTGAGCAGTCTCTCGGGGGTCCACAACTACTTCTTCCCCCGGGTGGTGGAACTCCTCAGGGAAAAGGGACTCAACGACGTTCTCGTAGTGGGGGGCGGAATCATTCCGCTCGAGGACTACGAGTTTTTGCAGAAGTCGGGGGTAGCCGCCATTTTTGGACCGGGGACTCCCACAAGCCAGATCGTGGACTTCATTAAAAACAATGTCCGCCGAAAGTAAAGAGGAATGCTACGAGGGGGGGGCCACCCTTTTCCTGGGATGGCTTCCTCCTCCGGCCTTAAGAACAGCTCTGAACGTCATCCCCCTCTTCCTCGACAACGATTTCGAAGCGATTTGGCGCCTACAAGCCACGGCAGAGAAAGGAAAAGCAGGTCGATGTCGAATGATCATGTGAAACAAATCCTGGAAGGTTCCGATATGGCAACCGCTCGCCTGATCAGTTGGTTGGAGGACGAGGACGAGCGTGCTACCTCCATCATGGAGGAAATCTATTCCCAAACGGGGAAAGCATACATCATCGGCATTACCGGGGCTCCAGGAGGCGGGAAGTCGACACTCACAGACAAACTCACACGCGCTCTCCGAAAAAGAGGACAGTCCGTGGGCATTGTGGCCGTCGATCCTTCCAGTCCCTTCACGGGAGGAGCGGTCCTGGGGGACAGGGTTCGAATGAGCGAGCATAACACGGATCCGGAGGTCTACATTCGCTCTATGGCCACCAGAGGGTTTCTTGGCGGCATGGCCAAGGCCACCGCGGATGTGGTCAAGGTGCTGGATGCCGCCGGCAAGGACGTGATCATCATCGAGACGGTCGGAGTGGGTCAAGATGAGGTGGATATCGTTGGAATCGCCGATACCGTATGCCTCGTCCTGGTGCCCGGCCTGGGCGACGCCATTCAAAGCATGAAGGCCGGCGTGATGGAGATCGCCGACATCTACGTGGTCAACAAGGCGGATCATCCGGGTGCGGACCAGCTCTATGCCGAAGTCTTAGCGCGTGTCGAACAGGATCAGCACATCAAACCCATGGGTTGGACCCCTCCCGTGATCAAAACCGTGGCAGTGGAAGACCTGGGCGTGGATGAGCTGTTGCAGGCCATCGACCGGCATAGGCAGTACCTGGAAGAGAGCGGTCAGTACCTCGAGAAGCGCAAAGAACGAACCCGCCGGGAAACACTTCGGATGGTGCACAACGAGCTGTTCCGCATCGTCCGCCAGCGTTTGCAGGACAGCGGCCGTTTGGATCGCCTCGTGGAAGATATACTGGATCGCAAACGCGACCCCTACAGCACCATGCGCGAGATCGTGAACAAGTGGCTTTGTATTTCCCATAACCAGAAGGAGGCGTCATGAAGATACTGAAGGTGGATCACATCGGCATCGCGGTAAACAGCATCGAGGAAGCAAAAAAGCTTTACTCGGACATCCTTGGGCTGAAGCACCTGGGAAGCGAAACCGTCGCGGAACAAAAGGTAACCACGGCCTTCTTCCCCGTGGGAGACACGGAAGTGGAATTGCTCGAATCCACTGCCCCGGATGGCCCCATCGCCAAGTTCATCGAGGGAAACAAAGGCCGAGGCGGTGTACAGCACATTGCCTTCCGGGTTGAGAACATCGAAGAAGCCCTGGCGGAGCTGAAAGCCAAAGGGGTTGCCCTGATCGACGAAAAACCGAGAAAGGGCGCCGGCGGAGCCAAAATTGCCTTCCTCCATCCCAAGGCAACTTACGGGGTCCTGGTGGAGCTGTCCGAACGAAACGACTAGAAAAACAGGAATTCACAAGATCGAGGGCACGGTTCATCCGTGCCTTTTTTTGAGCCTCATTCCGGCTGTTTGTCGGTTACACACTCCACGAAAAGATCCGAACAACCAGATGTCGGACCGGGTTGCCCGGCAAGAATCCATGCAGGATGCAGGAGGTGCATGAACCTGACGACTGCCCCCGCCTGAGGAAACCGACGATCTCCCCTTCCGGAGCTGGACTTGCCGCGGCAAAACGCCCACCGGATGCCTCGCTCGTACCCCGGGATTAAGAAGACATTTGTCCCCGGATGAAAAGCAAAGGATCTACCTGCTTCCGATCCAATCCAAGGTGGAAAAGACTCCCGCCTCTTTTGTCAACCTGCAATGCTTTCCCGGAAGTCATCAATATCAGGAATGTTCCATTCTTTTTATAACTTCAAGCTATCGCAAGATCTTGCCGAAGAGACTTCCGGGAACGGCAAGGTAGACCGGGGGGGCGAGAAGATCCCTTCTCTTTCGGATGGGATTTCTGTCTTGTGTTCCCAGGTCCGTTGGGTGCTTCGAGCGGGTTTTCCCAGGAAAAGAGGAAGAAAATGCGTCTTTCCGGAAAAGGCGCATCCCGGCAGTGCCTGAGTTCCAGGTGCCCAAGGTCCGATGGGGTTGTGGGTGTCTCTTCGCGCAACGAGGAGACACCGTGATGGAGGAACACTTCAAATCAAGGTAACGGGGGAAATATGAGAAAGCTTTCGTTGGGATCTCGCCTGGTAATCGGAGGGGTAATCGCAGTCGTTGTACCGCTGACCGTGATCGGGGTCTTTTCCATCCGCAAGGCCACCAATGCTCTCACGGTCGTGTCCAAGGAACAGGTCGGCGGCATTGCCGAAAAATTAGCCCACATCTGCCAGGCGGCAATCCGAAATGAACTGAAGTTCGTCAAGGGCCTGGCCCTCGAAAGGGCCACCGCGGAAGCCCTGTCCAATCCCGTAAAAAGTCAGGGTAACGATGGGGTCGATTCCATGAAAAAAATGACTCGTCATCTGGGTCAGGTGATCAAGTCCGTGGGAAGCGATTACGAAAGCATTTGCCTTGTCAACTCTGAAGGGCTTACGGTGGCCGACGGCAGCAACGGAGAATACGAAGGTCTCAGCGTCAGCGACCGGGATTACTTCAAAACGGCCAAAGAAGGAAAGCCCAATATCGGCGCAGTGGCCAAATCCAAAAAGACCGGCAACCCCATCGTCCCGGTGGTCGCTCCTGTTTTGGGTGAAAAAGGGGAATTCCTGGGGGTCGTCTCGGCCCTTCTCAAAATCGACTACCTGATACAAGAAATTGCCGGAACCAAGACGGGGAAGACCGGCTATGCCTTCATGGCGGACAACACCGGGCGGATCATCGCACACCCCAGGAAAGAACTCATCCTGGAGCTCAACATCGCCAGTCTCAAAGGAATGGAGAAAGTCTCCTCGCAGATGATCGCACAAAAAGCGGGGGTGGAGGAATACCTTTTCGAGGGCATTAGGAAAATCGCCGGGTACGCTCCCGTCGGATTGACAGGGTGGAGCGTCGTTCTTACTCAGCCCGTGGATGAATTCCTGGAGGGAGCCTATGCCATTCGAAACGGTACCATTATGGTAGCCGCTATCTTTCTGGTACTGACCATCGGTGTCGTTTTGCTCTTTGCCAGGCAGATCACGCGTCCCGTCATGAGGGTCGTGGACGGTCTCGCTTCGGGAGCGGATCAGGTGGCGGCCGCCTCTTCCCAGGTATCCTCGAGCAGCCAGTCCCTGGCCGAAGGAGCATCCGAACAAGCCGCCTCCCTGGAAGAGACATCCTCCTCTCTCGAGGAGATGGCATCCATGACCAAACAGAACGCCGACCACGCCAACGAGGCAAATACCCTCATGATGGAAATCCGCAGGGTGGTGGACGGCTCCAATTCGGCCATGCGGGACCTCACCGCCTCCATGACCGAAATCTCACGATCCAGCGAAGAAACCTCGAAAATCATCAAGACCATCGACGAAATCGCCTTTCAGACCAATCTTCTGGCTCTCAACGCGGCGGTCGAGGCGGCTCGGGCCGGGGAAGCGGGAGCCGGGTTTGCGGTGGTGGCCGACGAGGTCCGAAACCTGGCCATCCGGGCTGCGGAAGCAGCCAAGAACACGGCTTCCCTCATCGAAGGGACGGTGAAACGGATCAAGGATGGGACCGAGTTGGTCAACAAAACTGGAAGCGCCTTCCAACTGGTGTCCACGAGCACCGAAAAAATGGGGGAACTGGTGGGAGAGATCGCCGCCGCATCCAACGAACAGGCCCAGGGGATAGATCAAATCAACAAGGCCGTGTCCGAAATGGATTCGGTGGTTCAGCAGAACGCGGCCAGTGCCGAAGAATCGGCATCAGCCTCCGAAGAACTGAATGCCCAGGCCGAACAGATGAAGGGCTATGTAAAAGATCTCGTGGCTGTCATCGGAGGCCACAAGGAACAGGAAAAGGGCAAGGGAGGTCGCCGCTCCAAGGCAGCCTCCGAAGCCGCCAACGGGCAAAAGGTTGTCTCGGGAGCCCAGGCAACCGGAAGAATGGGAAACGGAAAAGGGTTCATCCGCCCCGAAGGATTGGCCGGCTCGTCTCCACAACTCAAGGGAGGAGTAAAGCGATCCTTCCCCCAGTCCGCCCAGGTAAGCCCCAATCAAATCCTGCCCCTGGACGCGGAGGATTTCGACAACTTCTAACGGGTTCGCACGACTCTGGGTCTTGACGGGTTCCCTCCGCCCCACTTTCGGTCAGGGGAGAGTCGTCCGGAAGTGGGGGCACACCCGGGGAAATATGTCCCCCTCGTAGGGGGAGACATCATGAGCCGGACCAGAGGATTCCCACGAGCATCCTGGTCCCCACCACCAGAAGCAGAACGGCGAAAAGGCGTTTGAGCTTGTCCACGGGCAGATTGTGGGCCATCCAGACTCCCAGGGGTGCCGTCAGAACGCTGGCGCTCACGATTCCCACCAGGGCCGGCAGGTACAGGTAACCGAACGAATAGGGCGGCAGCCCCGAGACATGGAGCCCATTTAGAATATAGCCCAGGGTTCCCGCCACAGCGATGGGAAATCCGATGGCCGCCGAGGTGCCCACTGCCTGGTGCACGCCGATGTTGCACCAAACCATGAAGGGCACCGACATGGTTCCTCCTCCGATTCCCACGAGACTGGACACAACCCCGATGACGCTCCCCACGACAAACATGGCTGGCTGTCCGGGGAGTTCTCTCGATGGTTTGGGCTTTCGATCGGTGAGAAACTGGACCGCCACGTAGTAGACGAACACCACGAAAAAGCCCTTGAGATAGTTGGTGGAAAGGCGGGAAGCCACCCAGGTTCCCAGGAAGGTGCCGAGAAGGATTCCGGGAACGATACGCCGCACTACGATCCACTGCACCGCACCCCTTTTGTGGTGAGCCCAGAAACTCGAAATGGAAGTGAAAATAATGGAGGCCATGGAGGTTCCCAGGGCCAGGTGCATGATGTATTCGTTGGGAATGCCCTGCCAGGTGAGGCTGAATACCAGCATGGGGACAATCACCAGTCCTCCGCCGATTCCCAGCAGGCCTGCCAACACCCCAACTACCGCTCCAAGTCCAAGATAGACTGCCAGAATGAGAACCATCTTTCATTCCTTCGATAAGGGAGGAGGAGACGCACGCCGATTTGGAGCGGGAGGCTTCGCCGTGATCCGCCTACCCCCG
Organism: Syntrophobacteraceae bacterium; assembly: GCA_018053185.1. GTDB lineage: Bacteria > Desulfobacterota > Syntrophobacteria > Syntrophobacterales > Syntrophobacteraceae > JAGPLX01. The sequence continues at coordinate 21,317 of JAGPLX010000031.1, read as the reverse complement.
AACCTTACGCGCCACTTGGCGAAACCTGGGATAGTACGGCAAAATTCGGAATCCAACTCTCGTAGTCACGGCCCTTGTGCTGCTCGGAGAGAGATCGAACGCCTGGTTCAGCCCGCGGGCCGGCTGTCCTAGACGTTTCGATTCCGAATCCATACGCAGAAATCGGCTAAAAGCCTCGCCCTGGGTTCCCCCTGCAACAGGGCTCGGCAGAAGTCAAAAAGGTCCCTGGTGTGTTCCACGGAAAGGTCTCCACCTCCGTGCACCGCCGTGAATTCCTTCACCAGGGAACTCGCCCGGAGGGAGATCCCGCTGAAGATGCGTTCTCTCGGGTCCTTGGGTTCCTGAAAGGGATCCCAGTTTTCATATCCCATCCGCAGAATGCGCTCTTGACCGCGCCGGGACATGGCGTCAAAGATCGCCCTCTTTCTGCGCTCGACCTCGTTGGGGTCCTCTTCGTTCACGGCACACCCCCATCATTCCCAAAAAAGTTTCAAGCGTACTTTCTTAAATTCCCGTGTACTGAAAAGAATCCGATAGTTGTGCAGGTGAATGGCAGCCCCGAGCTTCCGGGCGATTTTACGGCATTCGTTCTCGGTGCGGCCGTGGACCATGGCGTACAGATTGTATGGCCATTCGGGATAGGCGGGACGGTGATAGCAGTGGCTCACCTCCGGGTAAGACGAGAGGATGGTCCCGTATCGGTCGATGGTGTCTTCGGGACAACGCCAGACCACCATGCCGTTTCCGCCGAATCCAACTCGACGGTGATCGAGAACGGCGGCAAACCTTCGGATAATGCCCTGGCTCAGCCAGCCGGCCATCAGTTCCAACAGACTTTCCTCGGTCATTTCCAACGATTCCCCCCATATCGCGAAAGGCCTTTCCGAGAGGGGAAGGTCTTCCTGGATACATCGCACAATCCGGATATTCCGGTCCGTGGGCTTGAAGGCGACCGTCGCTTCCAGAAGGGGGGATTCATTCCGGTCTTCCGGCGCATCCCCTTCCCCCTCTTCCAGCACTTCCAGCACAACCGCAAGCTTGTACTTCCGAATGGCCGGCAGGACCAGGGTGGGCCAGCCTCCAGCCTTGGCCGCGAGACTCTCCACGGTCTCCTTCACGGACTCCCAGGGTGGAACGGCAATGGTGTACCAGAGGTTGTAGTCCCCCGGCCGCAGGTAGTTATGGCTCACACCGGGATAGGAATTGACGACCTGGGCGGCAGTGTTTACATGAGCCTCGTCCACGGCCATGGCGACCAGGCTGCTGCGATATCCGAGGGTCCCCGTATTGAAAATTGCGCTGATTTGTCGGACAAGTCCCTGTTCCTTGAGGGCAAGGACCCGGTTTCGGACCCCTTTTTCGTCCAGATCCAGACCTTCGGACAGTACGCGAAAGGGGCGGGGCACCAGGGGAAAGGATCGTTGGATACGATCAAGTAGGACACGGTCCACCGAATTCAAGGGTCGTACTCCCTTGGTGAGTTGGCTCAACCACCCCCGCGTGATTGGGCTATGGATCTTCGAAGGTTGGTAGTATACACTGCCGGATGTTGACTGACAAGAAAAGGACTCCTGTGCCCGCCAACCTTCCCCCCATTCACCTCTTCATCCACACACCCCGGGGGCTGGTTCCTTTGTCCTCATCCACGGCCGGGATTCTCCTGCCACGCGGGCCTGACCCCAAGGGACCCATCCTCACCTACGGTTCTTACCTTCGGGCCATCGAGGGCTTCCTTCGCCGGAGTTCCAACAGGATCCTGCGAAACACCGTCGACCAGGGTGGTCGAAAAAACGCGGCCCTGCCCGGCATCCTGGGAATCGAGGTCGCCAGCATCAAACACGGAGCCCTGTACCATGTGGCCCATGTCCGTGTGGACATGGAGACGGGGCCCTTTTCCCTGGCCCTCAACACGGCGGTCCTTCCCGAGCAGCAGGCGGCTCTCGGAGCGGAATTCCGTCTGTTGAAGAGGCTTCGGACCGGCATGGGCCTTCAGCATCTTCCCCGGGTCCACGGCACCGGATCCCTGGTTTGCACGGATGCGCAAGGCACGGTCCTGACCCTCAAGGCTTTCCTGGCCGAGTGGTTCGATGGCTTCCACGAGTTTCACTGGTCGGTCCCGGGAGAATCCGTCCTGCCTGCGGAAACTCTTGCGGCCAATCATCCCCCCCTGCCCTCTTTCCTCGGCCTGCGTGTTTGGGACGGGACCGAGACGGGGGTCTTCCTCACGCCGGGACAAATCTTCGAATTATACCGTCAGGCAGCGGCCCTCCTGACGGATTGCCTGGATGAGAGGACCTTTCGTGAGATCTCCCCCTGGCATCACGCGGCGGGGGATTTCGTGGTCGGCTTCGATGACACAGGCCTGCAGGTACGGCTCATCGCGGCTCGAGGTTTTCGACGCGCGGTCCCCCGAGGAACAAGGATTCGCGGCAGCGGAACCTGGATCGGTCTCCTCCTCTTCCTCACAACCCTGACCATTCGCATGCGGCTGGATCGGCTTGACGGAGTGGGCCCCCTGGTTTGGGCTCCCCCGTCCTGCGTGTCTCCTGTCATCGACGGTTTCCTGGACAGTTGGCGGCGAAAGGTCCAGAAGGACCCGGGCCTCCCTTACCCCCGGGAAATCGTTCAGGTCTTGCGACGCCTGGACCAGGGTGAGTGGATCTCCGTGGTGGAAACCGTTTTGGAGCAATCGTTGATGGAAGAAGAGCGGAGTTTTCTACTCCCTCGAACGGAGGAACATGCAACGGCCCTCATTCAGAGCCTGAACGATTGAGGGAATCGAGATCTCAACAGACCCGGAGCTCTCCTGTCGGGGACACCAACTCACCGCTTTGGCAACCCGCCCGATCTTTTGTCAACCAATCATTCCACCCCGTAGGTCTTCGTGGTAGCGCTGGAGGGATTTGATTTCGCATCCCTTCTCGCGAAAGGCCTCGATCCCTCGGGCTGCAGCGACGGCAGCGGCAATCGTGGTGATGTAGGGGATCTTGTATCGGATGGCCGCTTTGCGGATGTAGGAATCGTCATACAGGCTCCGTTTGCCGTCTGGGGTGTTGATGACCAGTTGAATCTCGCCGTTCTTGATCGCATCCACAATGTTGGGGCGTCCCTCGTGCATCTTGTCGATCACCTCAGTGACAATCCCGTGTTGAGCAAGGAACCGATGGGTTCCCCGCGTGGCCTTGATTTCGAACCCCAGACGCTCGAACCTTTTTGCTATCTCGAGAGCGGCCTTCTTGTCCCCGTCGGCCAGGGTCAAGAGGACCGTACCTTCCACGGGCAGTTTCTGCAAAGCGGCCTCCTGTGCCTTGTAGAAGGCGAGGCCGAAGGAATCCGCCATGCCCAGGACCTCCCCGGTGGATCGCATTTCAGGTCCCAGAACGGGGTCCACTTCCGGGAACATGTTGAAGGGAAACACGGCTTCCTTCACCCCGAAGTGGGGGATGCGGGTCGAGATGAGGTTCATGTCGGATAGTTTCGCTCCGAGCATGATCTGGGTGGCAATGCGGGCCATGGGGATGTTGCAAACCTTGGAAACCAACGGCACGGTGCGGGATGCCCGGGGGTTGGCTTCCAGCACATAGACGGTATTCTCCGCAATGGCGTACTGAATGTTCATCAGGCCCACCACGTTGAGCTCCACGGCAATTCTGCGGGTATACTCCCATATGGTCTCGAGGTGTTTGAGCGGGATGCTGATGGGCGGGATGACGCAGGCGGAGTCTCCCGAGTGGACTCCCGCCAGTTCGATGTGTTCCATGACGGCGGGCACAAAGGCGTCCCTTCCGTCGCAGACGGCATCGGCCTCGGCCTCGATGGCATCCTCGAGAAACTTGTCGATGAGGATAGGTCGATCGGGAGTCACGTCCACGGCGGCTTCCACATACTGCCGGAGCATTTCTTCATCGTGAACCACTTCCATCCCGCGCCCACCCAACACGTAGGAAGGACGAACCATCAACGGATAGCCGATGCGCCGGGCGATTTCGAGGGCCTCGGCCAGATTGGCCGCCATCCCCGACTCGGGCATAGGAATGCCGAGGTCTCTCATGATTTGGCGGAATCGGTCCCGATCTTCGGCCAGATCGATGGCGTCCGTCGAGGTCCCGAGGACCTTGACTCCGGCTTCGGCCAGTTCCCGTGCGATATTGAGGGGCGTCTGCCCTCCGAACTGGACAATGACCCCTTCGGGCTGTTCTTTTTCATAGATGGAAAGGACGTCTTCCACGGTCACGGGTTCGAAGTAAAGCTTATCGGATGTGTCGTAGTCGGTGGAAACCGTTTCGGGGTTGCAGTTCACCATGATGGATTCGTATCCCTCGTCGCGAAGGGCGAAGGCCGCATGGACGCAACAGTAGTCGAACTCGATTCCCTGACCGATTCGATTGGGACCTCCCCCGAGAACCATGATCTTTCTCCGGTTACTGGTGGGGAGCTGGTCGGGTGCATTGTAGGTCGAATAGTAATAGGCCGCGTTTTCAACCCCGCTCACGGGCACGGCGTGCCAGCCTTCCACGATCCCCAGCTCCTTTCTGCGCCGGCGGATCTCGGCTTCGGGAACCTCCAGGAGCCCAGCCAGGTAACGATCGGCAAAGCCGTCCCTCTTGGCCCGAAAAAGGAGGGCGTCGGGAAGCATCCGGCCCTTGTATCGAAAGATTTCTTCCTCGAGAGCGACCAGTTCCTTCATTTGTTCGAGGAACCAGGGCTTGATGTAGGTGATCCGGTAGAGGTCCTCCACGGCGGCACCTTTACGGAGGGCTTCATAGATCTGGAACTGTCGTTCGCTGGTGGGAACGACCAGGAGCTCCATCAATTCCTCGAGGGATTTCTCATGGAAATCCCTGGCAAAACCCAGTCCATATCGTCCGATCTCCAGGGATCGGATGGACTTCTGGAGGGCCTCCTTGTAGGTCTTGCCGATGCTCATCACTTCGCCCACCGCGCGCATTTGAGTGCCCAGCTTGTCCTCCACGCCTCGAAACTTCTCGAAGGCCCAACGAGGGAATTTCACCACCACGTAATCTCCCCAGGGAGTGTACTTGTCCAGGGTCCCCTCCCTCCAGTAGGGGATTTCGTCCAGGGTGAGCCCACCGGCAAGCTTGGCGGACACAAAGGCAATGGGAAATCCCGTAGCCTTGGAAGCCAGGGCCGAGGATCTCGATGTTCTGGGATTGATCTCAATGACCACCACCCGTCCCGTTTTTGGATCGTGGGCGAACTGAACATTGGTTCCTCCAATGACTCGGATCTCCTCCACGATATCGTAGGCGTGCTTCCGCAGGCGATCCTGGAGCTTCGAATCGATGGTGAGCATGGGAGCCGTGCAGTAGGAATCCCCGGTATGTATTCCCATGGCATCGACATTCTCGATGAAGCAAACGGTGATCCGCTGGTTCTTTGCGTCACGGACCACCTCCAGCTCGAGCTCTTCCCAGCCCAGGACCGACTCCTCCACCAGGATCTGGCCCACCAGGCTGGCGGAAATTCCTCGACCGGCCACCAGGCGGAGTTCCTCGACATTGTACACAAGACCCCCACCGGTTCCTCCGAGGGTATAGGCGGGGCGGATGACCACGGGGTAACCCAGCCGGGCTGCAATGGCTTCGGCCTCCTCGACACTGAAGGCAGGCTCGCTTTGCGGCATGTCGATGCCCAACCGGTTCATGGCTTCCTTGAAGGCGATGCGGTCCTCCCCGCGCTCGATGGCATCAGCCTGGACACCGATGATTCTTACTTCATGCTTTTCGAGAATGCCTCTCCGGGCAAGGTCGGCCGTCAGGTTCAGTCCCGTCTGACCGCCCAGGTTGGGGAGAATGGCGTCGGGCCGTTCCTTTTCGATGATTCTTTCCATGAATTCGACGGTGAGGGGTTCGATATAGGTCACGTCCGCCGTGCCGGGATCCGTCATGATGGTGGCAGGGTTGGAGTTGACGAGAACGATTTCATACCCCAGACTGCGTAAGGCTTTGCACGCCTGGGTCCCCGAGTAATCGAATTCGCACGCCTGACCGATCACGATGGGTCCGGAGCCGATAATCATTACCTTCCTGATTTCTTCGATTCTTGGCATGGAGGAAAACCTTTCACCTGGATCTTAGAGTGGCTGAAGTCCACGGGACAGGACCGGAACGAACTCCCGCAGAGCTCCGTCTGGGACAGCCTGGAGTGAAGACCGCGGGGACTATACCTCAATGAGGACGGGTAGGGTCAAGCAAGATCGGTCATATTAGATCTTCATCCAGGGTCTGGGGAGAAAGAGTCGTTTGTAGAGGTCCAGGGCATAGCGGTCGGTCATGCCCGCGATGTAATCACAGACCTGGCGTTCCCGGGAAACGGAATCGGAAATGGGACCGATCTCTTGCTCGAAAAGATCATCTTTTTTCAGGAACCAGGCGTACAGGTCTTCAATGATTTTACGGACTCTTTCGAACTCCTGGAGCACCGGAGGGATCTCGTACACACGCTCGAATAAAAAGGATCGAAGATGATCCACCTGCTCGAGCATCTCTTCCCCGAGAGTGATCTCCTTCAGCCCGGCGCGGAGACTCGAGTAGACAATGTCCTCCACCAGTCGATGGATTCTTTTGGAATGAGTGGTTCCGAGCTTCCGCAGGATTGATTCGGGGATATCCTCGGCCCGAAGGATATCGGCCCGGATGGCGTCATCCAGGTCATGATTCAGGTAGGCAACGATATCGGCCAGACGGACCACCTGGCCCTCCAGGGTGCTTGCCCTCTTCCCGGGTTCGAGCAGGATGGGGTTGGAACGCCCCTTGGAATGTTTGAGGATACCCTCGCGGACTTCCAGGGTCAGATTCAGTCCCTGGCCGTTCTTTTCGAGCACATCCACCACTCGCAGGCTTTGTTCGTTGTGATAGAACCCTCCGGGAACGATGTCGTTGAGGGCTCGCTCTCCCCCGTGGCCAAAGGCGGTGTGTCCCAGGTCATGGCCGAGGGCGACGGCCTCGATCAGATCCTCGTTGAGAGCGAGGGCCCGCCCAATGGTGCGGGCAATCTGGGACACCTCGAGAGTATGGGTGAGGCGGGTTCGGTAGTGGTCTCCGGTTGGGGACAGGAAGACCTGGGTCTTGTGTTTGAGACGACGAAAGGTCTTGCAATGGACGATTCGATCCCGATCTCTCTGGTAAGAGGTTCGCAAGGTGCACTCGGGCTCGCTCCGCATCCGTCCGCGACTCAACCTGCTTCGCTGGGCCTGGGGTGCAAGGACCTTCTCCTCGCGCTCCTCGAGCATGGGCCTCAGGGACGGCAGCGAAAGGCCGGAGGAAGGGTCATCCTTTGTCATTGACCAAATCCGTTTCGATTCTATAAAGTACGACTGTATGAACAGGACACTCTATCGATATTCCATGAAGGAACAGCTGGCCCCGTTCCTGGTGTGTCTCATGGGGCTGGGCGTGGTTCTCATGACGGGCCGTCTTTTCCAGCTTACCCGCCTCCTGTTTGTTTCTTCTCTGACGGTTGCGGACATCCTCGAGCTGCTGTGGTACGCTTTCCCGAAGCTCCTCCAGTATGCCTTGCCCATGGCGGTGCTCCTCGGGGTCCTTCTGGCCTTTGTGAGGCTCCACAGCGACAATGAACTCATCGCCCTTCATGCGGCCGGGGTCAGTTTTTGGCAGTTCCTGGCGCCGGTGCTCACCCTCAGCCTGTTGTGCACTCTCCTCTCCGTCGGCAACATGTTATATATCACACCCTCCACCAACTCTTCCTTCGAAAACAAACTCCGCTCTCTCGGACGCACCAACTTTCCGGTCCTGCTTCGGGATGGGACCTTCATCACCACCATTCCCAAGCTGGTATTCTATTTTCGCAAGGTGAATCCAGGCGACATGACCATCGAGGGGATTTTTGTCCAGGACCAGAGACAGGAGAAGATTCGGCCCGCCATCGTGGCCGAGAGGGCTCAGATCCTTTACCAACCGGACTTGAGCCACATCACGTTCCGCATTTCGAATGGCATCATCACCCGAATTCCAGAGAATCTCAAGGATGCCCAGGCGGTAATTTTCACAACCTATGACCTCACCTTGTCCCTGGACGAGATCTTCGGAACCGTCCAGGGAGATTCCAAGGGCCGGGACGCGCTGACCTGGCGTGAACTGATCGAGGTGATTCGACGTCGGGCACCCGGAGAACGGGTTCGATACCTGATGGAAATGCATCAACGGTTGGCTCTTCCCGTAGGTTGCCTTGCCCTGGGCCTGGTGGGGGCCCCCCTCGGAGCCCTTTTCCGCCACGGGAGTCGCCTGATGGGGGTCGCCACGGGAGTGGGGGTCTACGTTGCCTATTACGTGCTTCTTTCAGCTGGCAAGGGCCTCGCCGAAAATCGTCTTGTGCCCAGCGGATTGGCTATCTGGCTTCCCGACACGGTGGCGCTCCTCCTGGCGGGATACCTGTGGAACAGGGCGGACCGAGGGACGACCGTGCAGCTCAATGCCCCATGGAGGAGATGGCTCCAGGTTCGAGGCAGGCTTCGATCCGCTGGCTCCTCTGACCGAAGGCCCACTTCCCCCCAATGAAAATTATCCCGCGCTATATTCTCCGCATATTCTTTCCCATCGGGGCACTGGTGCTTTCTGCCTTCGGATGCCTGTATCTGGTCATCGACTTCTTCGAGAGGGTGGACGACTTCATTGAGGAGCAGGTATCCTTTTGGGATACGTTCCACTATTTTCTCTACAAGCTTCCCACAATTCTGACCCAGGGAATACCCGTATCCGTCTTGCTCGGGGTGATGATCACCCTGGGGATTCTGAGTCGAAACCGCGAGATCATAGCACTCAAGGCCGCAGGGGTCAGTGCGTTCACCATTGCGAAGCCCTTGCTCCTGGGATCGCTTTTCATTGCCGTCCTCCACTTTTCCCTGGCGGAAACGCTGGCCAGGTTCACAGGTTCTCAAGCACAGCAGATCTGGGACCAGGAGGTGAAGAAAAAAAAGAGTACCGTGTCCTGGAGCCTCGAGAACGGTTGGTTTCGGGGACAGGGGGTCCTGTACCAGATCGGCCACTATGATCGCGGGAAGAAGGTCATGGTGAAGCCCTCTCTTTTCTTCGTAGACGAGCAGTTTCGGCTGACACGGCGAATCGATGCCGGGTGCCTGCGGTGGAACGAGGGAGTGTGGGTCGCGGAAAACGGCCTGGTCTTGCGCTTTGACCAGGAGACCACTTACCAGGAAAGGTTCTCGACAATGGAGCTCCCCTTAGAGGAGAAACCCGAGGACTTCGAGGCCATGGAGAGGGTTCCCGAGCAATTGGGTTGGTTCGACCTGGCCCGGTACGCGGAAAAGGTCCGCCGGGAAGGCTACAATGCCATCCCCTATGAAGTGGAGTTGCAGCTGCGGTTGGCGGTCCCCTTCACCACTTTTGTGCTTGCACTTTTAGGGGTTGCCGTTGCGTTTCGCCAGGGGTTACATGGGGGGATTGCCGCCGGGGTGGGGATCGCCGTGGTCGTGGCCGCCGTTTACCTCGTCATCTTTCAAATGGGGGTTGCCCTGGCAACGGCAGGAATCCTGTCCCCCCTGCCGGGTGTTTGGATCGGGAATGTACTCTTCGCCTGGGTGGCCTGCTACCTGTGGCTCGGCAATCCCAAGCAGTGAGGCCGGCCGTTCCGGATGCGAGGGGGGATTCACCGGCAACCGTTTGAACCAACGATTACGGCAGGCGGGCCTCCAGGGCCACCGCTATCTTCTTTTTCAGCTCCGTCAGGTCAAAACTTTTCACCACGTAGAAATCCGCAGCGATGGACTTCATGTCTTCTTTGAAGGTATCGTACGCGGTGGATAAAATGACGGGCAAATCATAGTAGCGGTTTCGGATATCCTGGAGCAAATCCAGACCGTTGTAGTCCACCATTTTGATGTCGAGTATCACGAGGTCGGGCTTTTCCTCTTCGATGCGTTCCAGAAGCTTGTACCCGCTCTCCGCGGTGATCACCTCATACCCGGCCTCTTTGAGTTCCTCGGAATACAGAAGTCGAATGTGCTCTTCATCATCTACAACCAGGATCTTGGGCATGCTTTCCTCTCCTTGATACTTCTCGAATCGCGATCCCATCCTCCCAAGACGGACCTCCTGATCCATGGGATGGGGAACAGCTTTTCCTCTCATTCCATGATCTTCACTCATCACAGGGTCGGCTTCACATTTTCATGAGGTAGGGTTTGTTCTCCTCGAAAATCATGCACTCGTTTTCCACGTATTCTTCGGCCTGTTGAATGGACATCCTCTCGGTTTTCTTCACGAAAGTGAGGACTTTCCCGAAGTAAAGGGGCAGAAGGGCATCCAGGAGCCCCAGACGCTCTTCAGGTTTCGATTCCTTGTAGGCAGCGGCCGTGTCGAACAGAATCCTGGCCCAAGTCTGGCTGGGAAGGGAGAAATGCTGCAGACCCAGGCCGCAGATCTCCTGCAGCTTGTTGAAGACGGCGCTTCCGTACACCTTCTCCCATGTGCGGCCATACCAGTCGAACCCCTCCAGAAACCGTTCGTGGAGCAGGCGCAGATTCAGTTCCACGGGCACCGGGGTTTCCACCTCCATGTTGTCCACGCCGAACAACGCCGTGGGCTTGCTCCACTTGACCTGGCGCCAAAAGGATTCATAGACCTCCATGAGGTCGAAGATGGTGCTCAGGACCTGTCGAAAAATGGAGGGCAGTCGAGCATCATGGGGATCCTTGAGACGGTGCATCTTCGGCGACCCCATGACCGCCTGGCAAATGGGCACCCGGGCATTGAGAGCGATGGTGGTCATCCAGATATCGATCCCGAACTGCTCGACAAAGGGGGTCCAAAGTGCGGCTTCAAGGTAGGAACTCAGCAGTCGACCGCTGAGTCCGAATTCTCCAACGCTGGGTTGACGGACTCGGCGTCCGTAGAGACACCGGGTGAGAGGGTAAATGATGGAGGAGGTGAACGTGTCTTCGTACTTGTGTCTCACATAGATGGGCGAGACGTAGCCGGCCCCGTTCAGAATCGGCTGAACCAGCTTTTGCACCCAGCGAGGAGAAATATTCCGGATGTCCGCCTCGACCACCGCTACCACTCCGGCTTCCAGTCGGCGGGACTTGTCGAGCAGATTTCGAACATTATTCCCTTTCCCCAGCACGTTCGGAGGGGTGGAAAGGTAGATGCGGGGAATATCGCACGCCGCCGAGAAAAAGGCGTCCCTGGTGCCGTCCGCTGAATTGTTGTCGCAGTTGATGATCACACTGTTCAGGTTGCCGAAGTATTTCGTCAAACCTTCACTCACCTGCTCCGTGGTGAAACCGATCGTTTCCGCCTCGTTAAAGGAGGGAATGCCGACAACGATGTCGGTTTTGGTGATTTGGTTCGGATTTTCCTCGTAGAACGGCATAGAGATCTCTCCTCGCTCACTTCCCGGGGACTTTTCCCGTGCTCTTCAGGTATTTGAATATGTCGGCTTCGGTGGACAACACGAAGGAACTTTTCGGGTTATTGAAATTCCTGTAGTACTCCATGGTCCGGTAGAATTCGTAGAACACGGGGTCCTTCCCGAAGGCGTCCGCGTATACGCGAGTGGCTTCGGCATCCGCTTTCCCATGGATTTCCTGGGCTGTCCGAAATGCCTCCGAGTTGATCCTGGCCAGCTCCCGTTCCATCTGTCCAAGGACGGCTGCACGCTCCCCTTCCCCTTCCGATCGATACTGGGCCGCAATCCTCTTTCGTTCGGAAATCATCCTTTCAAACACTTTCTGTTGCACGGAGTCAATGTAATTGATTCGCTTGATGCGAATATCCATGAGCTTGATGCCGAACTCGGGCAAGAGCCTGGAGGCGTCCGCCACCATCTCCCGGGTGATTTTCTCCCTGCCCTTGGTCAGGTGATCGCTCATTTCCTCCCCGTAAGGCCAGTTATCCCGGGAATCCATGAACTGGACATCGGGAATTCCGGCTTCCTGGAGCTTCTGTCGGGCCTCTTCCCACCCTTCGCTCCGGACCAGCTCGACCAGGTCATTGTTGGAAACATGATCTCGAACCACGGAGTTGATAATCCCGTCAAGACGGCTGTGGGCGACGGCGATGCTCCCGACCCGTTTCAGGAAAAGAAGAGGGTCTTGTATGCGCCATCTCGCCGTACTGTCCACCCAGATGTATTTCTTGTCTTTCGTAGGGATTTGATTGGGGTTGCCGTCCCATTTCATGATCCGCTTCTCGAAATAATTGGCTTTTTGAATCATGGGCAGCTTGAAATGGAGACCGGCCTGGGTGATGGGCTCTCCCACGGGTTTGCCGAACTGGGTGATGATTACCTGTTCGGTCTCGTTGACGACGAAAAGAGCGCTGCCGGCAAACGACGCCGCGACGAGAAAAACCAGGAGGAGTGTGTGGAACCCTTTCCCCTTCATCGGCCTTCCTCCCCCCTGGCACCTTTCCCGGCGAGGGAAGCGCTTCCCGCGGCTCTCGAACCCTCTGCATCCCTGGAGGCTGGAGGGTTCAGGTTGAACAAGGGAAGAAGCCCCCGCTCGTTTTCATCCAGGATATAGAGATGGTCCATTCGGCCCAGGAACTCGGCCATGGATTCGAGATACATTCGCTTGCGGGTCACTTCGGGAGCCTTCCGGTATTCAGCCAGAATCTCCAGAAAACGATTGGTTTCACCCCGGCTCCGATTCACTCGTTCCAAAGCATACCCTTCCGCCTGAATCACCGTTTGCCTGGCTTCTCCGGCAGCTTTTGGAATCTGCTGGTTGTAGGCCTGTTGGGCCTCGTTGATCATCCGCTCCCTTTCCTGCCGCGCTTCGTTTACCTCGTTGAATGCCGTTTTGACCGGGTCCGGCGGATTTACATTCTGCAACTTGACCGTGAGGATTTGAATTCCCGCCCGGTAGCTGTCCATGATCTTTTGAATCTCCAACCCGGCCTGCTCGGCAATGGAGGCCCTTCCCACCGTGAGGACCTCATCCGAGTACCGGTTGCCGACAATGCGTCGAATGACCGATTCGGAAATGTCGTCCAGGGTCCCGTCCACATCCTGCAATTGAAACAGGTAGTCCACAGGGTCCTGGATTTTGTACTGTACCGTCCACTGGAAGTTCAGCACATTCAGGTCCCCGCTCAACATCATCGCTTCCTCTTCGTGTCCCTTTTCCATGAACCTGGAACGGCTCCCCGGCTGACTGGTTCGATAGCCATACTCCCGCTGCAGGACGCGCCCGGTGACCACTTTTCGAACGGTATCCACCCCGAAGGGGAGCTTGAAGTGAAGACCGGACTCCGCTGTGTGGATGAACCTGCCGAAACGCAAAACCACCGCAGTCTCCTGGGGTTCCACCATGTAGTAGGAATTCAGGATGACGAAGGCGATGAGTGCCGCGGCCCCGATCACCCATACCGGGCTGTTGCTGGAAAAAAAGGACGGAAAACGGTTCCTTATCTGCCGGAAAATTTCATCAAGGTTTTCAACCTTGCCTAACCGTGAGTTTCTCTTAGGCGTTCTCTCCCAATCCATTCATTCTCCTTAACCGGTAGCGGTGCGGCCCGGCAGGTCTCTCCCCCGGTTCGAGCCGCCCCGAAAGGGGCTTTCCCTCCATGGGAAAACCATCCGCCGGGATTCTTGTCCCCCCTGCCCACGGGAAGACCCCTACTGTTTGCCTGCATGAATCGATTCAAAAAGATAGGCAAAGAAAACAAGCAGCACTGCTGTTGCCACGATGGTCAAAACCCCTGCCGTGGGGAAGAACCACCGCATCAAAAGGAGGGCAAAAACTATACCGAGAATCGATCTAAGGATCAGCACTCGAATTCTGATCCCGGTCTCACCGTCTTTCATTCCCACTCCCGCCGTATCCCGCACCTAACCCACCGTCTGTCCTCGACCACGCAACTCATGGACCTGCCGACGATTTCCAACGGGCATCCTACTAACGCCCCCATGTATTGTCAAGCTTGTGCGGAACGGATCAGGCCCCGAGGATCAACCCGAACACCCGGACCTACGGTATTGCCACGGACAGGCAAATGGGAATATATTCCATGCCAACATTCGTCGGACACGAGGAAACAGGCGCACCGAGGTCCTCGAAGAAGCCCCTTGGAGGGAGTTTGTTCCCCGAATCATCGGGACCCGTCGAGACCAAACCATGCGACGGCAACTCCAGGCCCCCGATTCCACAGGAGGGAATGATGCAGACGGTGTATTTCCAGAACATGGCATTTTGCACGGACTTTTCAGAGAATGCGGACGAAGCCTTCAAGGTCGCCCGGGACCTGGCGTGGCGTTACGGGGCTACACTCCATATCGTCCATGTCATGATCAATTTCTCCCTGTCCCCTCCAACCCATGGGTCCTATCTGCCCATCGAATACGATCCCAAATTTGTGGAACAGGTTGCAGAGGCCGCCAGAGGATCGATCCAGGAACGCTATGTCGGTCAGCTGAAGGACCGACAGCCCTACGAAATCCATCTTCTTTCAGGCTACGCTGCCACGGAAATCCTTCGCATGGTGAAGGAAAGAGGCATCGACCTTGTCGTGATGGGGTCCCACGGACTCACAGGCCTTGCCCATGTACTCTTCGGAAGTACGGCCGACCGCGTGGTTCGAAGGGCCGAGTGCTCGGTGCTGACGGTTCGTCTCAAACGAACGGGGACCTAGTCCAGCTTGGCAAAACTATGCAGCCGGTATCTCCAGGCAGCGTAAAGGGCTATGCCCGTGAGAAGCGAATGCCGAATTTTGCCGTACTGTGCCGGGGTCCTGTCGGCATGGATCCGCCGGGTGAACGGAAGACGCAAGGTGAACAGAATCCCTGGGTGGGCGGAGCACACGGCAAGACCCACCGCCTGCAAACCGGGAAGAAGGAGAAGAGTCCTCCAAATGCGGGAGTCCGCCGCCCTCTGCCACGACCGCCCACATCGAAGAAAAGAACCGACGGAGTACCAGGGGCAACAATGAAAGGAATTCAACGGACATGAAATGGAACAAGCCTGTATTGGTGACGGGTTCCGCGGGATTCATCGGGTTTCACCTGGCCCGGCGACTGCTGGACTTGGGAAACCAGGTGGTCGGCCTCGATAACCTCAATGAATACTACGACGTCAAGTTGAAAGAAGACCGTTTGCGGCAGCTGTCCCTGTCTCCGCGCTTCACTTTCCACAGGTTGAACCTCGAGGATCGATCGGGAATGGAGGACCTGTTCCGCCGGGAGCCCTTCGATGTCGTGGTTCATCTCGCGGCCCAGGCCGGAGTCCGCTATTCGCTGCAGAATCCCCACGCGTACGTGGAGGCAAATCTTACCGGTTTTCTGCACATTTTGGAGGGATGCCGCCACCAACAGGTCGAACATCTCGTGTTCGCCTCTTCGAGCTCTGTTTACGGGGCCAACACCTCCATGCCTTTTTCCGTCCACCAAAACGTGGATCATCCGGTTTCCCTTTATGGAGCCACCAAGAAGGCCAACGAGCTGATGGCTCATTCCTACTCCCATCTTTACGGCCTTCCCTGCACCGGCCTCCGCTTTTTCACCGTCTACGGTCCCTGGGGACGCCCCGACATGGCTCTCTTTCTCTTCACCCGCGCCATCCTGGCGGGCAAACCGATTCAGGTGTTCAATTACGGCAGGATGAAGAGGGATTTCACATACATCGACGACATCGTGGAGGGAGTGATCCGCGTGATGGGAAAACCGCCGGAAGCCGACCCTCGATGGTCGGGGGATTGCCCCGACCCGGGAAGCAGCTGTGCACCCTACCGAATCTACAACATCGGCAACAACAAACCCGAGGAGTTGCTCACCTTCATCGAGATCCTGGAGGATTGTCTGGGAATTCGGGCTCAAAAAGAACTCCTCCCGCTCCAGCTGGGAGACGTACCGGCAACCTACGCCGATATCGAGGACCTGGCCGCAGTCTTCGGCTTCCGCCCCCGGACGCCCCTGCGGGAAGGAATCTCCAGGTTCGTAAGCTGGTATCGTTCCTATTACGGTATCTAGGTGAGCAGAGACAGAAGGTCTCGAGGCCGCTCGATGACGGCCCCGGCACCGTCGGCACGCAGCTCCCGTTCGGGGCGGAACCCCCAGAGGGCACCTACGCCAAACATGCCGGCCCTGTTGGCGGTCTTCATGTCGACTCCCGTATCCCCCACGTACAGAAAATCCTCTGGGGGAATGGACAAGGTGCGGACGATCTCGAGGGCACCCGCGGGGTCCGGTTTTCTCGGCACCCCGGGCCGCTCGCCCAAGACAGCATGAAAGTGCCAGCGGGACAACAATTCCCGCACCATTTCCTTCGTCGAGGAGTCCGGCTTGTTGGACAAGACGGCCATTCGTATCCCCCGGCCTGCAAGTTCATCCAGCAGATCGGGGATCCCTGGGTAGGGTCGGGTGTTCAACCTCCATCGTTTGTCATAAATCGTTCTCATTCTACCCACAGCCGCCTGCACAAAGGTTTCATCCCCACGCAACGATTCGGGAAGGGCACGCAAAACCAGCCGCATCATCCCATCCCCCACAAAATACTTGTAGGCTTCCGTGGAATGCGGACCCAGGCCCATTTCCCTCAATACCTCGTTCATACTCTCCGCCAGGTCCCGGATGGTATCCAGGAGGGTGCCGTCCAGGTCGAACAGTACCGCCTTATACTTCATGGTCATCTCTCACTCCGGAACAGTCCCTTTCGGGTACTCTCGATCAAGCTCCGCCGCGGGGAATCTCATTCCACGGTCCGCTAGTTCCATGCCGACGGAAGATGTGGGTGAGCCCCGGGGGCCCAACGATGGACCATCCTATCACCGTTGCCCGCGAAGATGGGGGAAAAGATGGGCGGCAAGTCGGATCCCTTGCCTTTGAACGGCTGTATGGCTATGTTTTGCTGGTAAAGCCGGACCGTCGGAAACTCTATGCACTAGGGGAAGAATGTTTTAGAATGCGTTGCCAGCTGAGAGTTCCACAAATCTTCGGAAAAGGAGAGAATCATGATCGATTTGATCAAGAAAAGTCTTTACGCCGGAATCGGAGCTGTTGTGCTCACCAAGGAAAAGATCCAGGAGATGACTCGCCGCTTGGTGGAAGATGGGAAGATCACCCGCGAAGAATCCGAGAAGCTCGCGGAAGAGATGGTCAAGAGCGGCGAACGCCAATGGGAGGAAATGAGCCGCGGTATTTCCGATGCCTTGAAAAGGTGGATGGAGAATCTTGATGTGGTGCGGAGGAAGGAACTCACCCCCCTCGAGGAACGGATCAATCTTCTGGAACAGCGTATTTCCTTGCTGGAGGCCCAGGAAAAAAGAGAAGGGGAGCCCAAACCCTAGGCGTGGGTCCCCCTTCCCGACATCTTCATGAGGCAAACCGGGAGGACCATTTCATGCACATGGAACGTGGAATTTTCGAACTGAAGGCCAGCGTGGAAGCGACGTCCCTCTATATTCTGCTCTGTGCCCTCTTGGACCAGGGGCAGTCCCCTTCCCTGGAGCGTGCCAGGGTTTACTGGAACGGGACCGACGAGGGGTTGACCCGAGCGGTGGAGGAGCTCATACACCGCGGCGTCATCGAGAGGATAGACCCCCTTTCGGAACAGGTCTCCCTCGTGGTTACCCCCAAAACTCGATGGCATTGAAAGGAAGGAACCCGCCCGGATGGGAGCGACTCGGAACCGGCGAGTTCAAGATGGCGAAGGCCTTCCGAGTTTTCCCCGAGCGCCCGCCTCTTGCGTAACGGCGGCATCGAGGGTTCACCTCTCCCGGAGAAGCCGGCCGCCGCGGAATCAATCCCGCAGGAAACCCTTCACCCGAGTTCTTTCCCGCAAGACCTCCGGCCCCAGGTAGTCTTCCCCCAGCCGAAGGTAGTGGGCAACGCTTTCTTGCATTCTTTGTCGTTCCTTGTCGGTGGTTTCCTTCCTCACCGTTGCAGGGACCCCCATTACCAGGGAGCCGGGGGGAACGAGGGTCCCCATGGTGACGACGGAGCCCGCGGCAACGAGCGATCCTTTGCCGATTCTGCATCCGTCCATGACGATGGAACCCATGCCGATCATGCAATCGTCTTCGACGACACTCCCGTGAACGATAGCCCTGTGACCTATAGTGACCCGATTTCCGATCTCGAGGGGATATTCGCCCTCGGTCACATGAAGGGTGCAGTTGTCCTGAATGTTGGTTTCGGAGCCGATGCGGACATAGTGTTCATCCCCTCGGATCACCGTATTGAACCAAACGCTCGATCGAGGTCCGATGACTACGTCTCCGATGATCCATGCTCCCGGTGCGACGAAGACATTCTCCCCCAGTCTTGGGAAGATATTCTTGTAGGGCAACAAGCCGGTCATGGGGTCTCTCCGGTTTCCTGGGTTGCTGGATCCGCAACTATTGCGACGGGAGGCTCAAAATCTCGGCAACCTTCCGGGCAACGAAGTCCACGTAGGCCTTGAATTCCGCCTCATCGAGTTCCTTCCTGGTCAAGGGGCCCGGCAGTCCGTCCGGGATGGGAACGAGTACGGGCGCGTTCCGAAGCTCCGGGCGGGGTTTGACCTCGAATTCCGGCTCGAAGCAATCCGCAAAATACTTCTCCTGAAAATCGGCAAATTTCAGAGCATGAGCCGTCGCGTCCAGAACCGCCGCCCTGTCCCCCGAGACGCATCCGTGGTATTTCGCCTTCCGGATTCCCGCCAGGCATTCTCCCCCCTGGGTACAGGCGATATGGCCATTGCGGTTGGCCGTCAGCATGGCGTCCATGATTTCTTGCTCCGTCACCTGGGTGGTCTGAAATGCCTCGACCCCGGCACACTCACGATACTGTTCCACCAGGTGCATGACCCGGGGCATCGAGACGGGATTCCCGATCATGGCCGCCTGGGCCACACTGGGCCTCACCGTCACGGGCCGGAATGCCCGCTTTCGAGGATTCGGCTCCAGGTAGTAGAGATAAACCGGGTTGGCGTGTTCCGATTGAACCCCAAGCACATGAGGAAGGGCCCGGATGATTCCCAGATCAAGAAGCTTCAGGAAACCCTGAAGCACGGCGGTGATATTTCCCGCATTGCCGATGGGGACGACCACCACCAGGTTTTCCACCTCATAGTCAAAGGCCTGGGCGATCTCGTAACTGTAGGATTCCTGCCCCAAGATCCTCCAGGCATTCTTGGAATTCATCAGGGCAACGGCAAAATGCTCCGAGAGGTACTCCACGACTTTCATGCAATGGTCGAAAACCCCTGGAATTTCAATCACCCTGGCTCCACTGCCCAAGGGTTGTCCGAGCTGCTGTGGTGTGACCTTGCCGTGGGGCAAAAGCACGGCCGATTTGACCGGGTCCCCGAGGTAAGATGCGTAGAGGGCCGCCGAGGCGGAGGTATCTCCCGTGGAAGCGCAAACGGCCAATACCTCGGTCAAGATCCCGACCTTGCGCAGGTAATTCAGGTAGCTGAAGGCACTGGCCATGCCCCGATCCTTGAAGGAAGCACTCGGATTTTGGCCCTCGTTCTTGAAATAGATGGGAATTCCGGTCCAGTCGCGGAGCCGCTCGTTGCCGGCAACCACCGGGGTATGGCCTTCCCCCAGCCAGACCACGGCATCCAGCGGCAGAATGGATCCGAGGAGTTCGTGGAACCGGTAGATGCCCTTCATGGAGGGGAGGGTCAGCATGCTGCGGTAATCGAAAATTTTTCGCCATACCTCTCCGGGGACGGCCTTGAGCCTTTCCCATTCCAGGTCCCGGATCATCAGAACGCTCCCGCAATCCGGACAGGTATAGAGAAACCTGCCCACATCGAAAGCACCCCGGCAGCCAAGACACTGGTAGACATACCGCCCTGCCGGCGTTGGAATCAGGTAGGGCCGGATTTCCTCGGGAAATTGTTCCGGTTTCATGCGTATGGCTCCCGGCGGATTGGGGAAACTTCCCACGTGGGAAACCCCGGTTGCGAGTTATTCAAGAATCCAAGGAGTTCATAGCGGTTTAGGCCTTCAGGATCAAGTCTCATTTGAAGCCGGAGCCGCAACGCGGGGGGCGGCGGACCCGCCAAAAGCCTGTGACAGTTCGATGGCATTTATTCGAAAAACTCTGAAAACGACGGCGCCGGCATCCTTTCCATCCTTTGTCTTCCCGAAGGGAACCCCGCCCTCGGGTTGTTCTGAAATACTCGGGCCGATCCGCCGTGAGTGTTGTAAAAATACCACACATTTCGATCCTCTGTACTATTTACGCCACTAGTGGTCAGAGAGGCAACCAGAGATTCGTTTCTTGATTCTTAAAACGATTCTTAGTAAAAGGGCATCACAGCTTTTAGCGATCTTGAGTGCCCCTGGAGCGGTCGCTGGGATGGGCGGATGGCATGGATGTTGCGCTAAGAGCTTCCGAGGAGGAAAAGGGGCTTGAGAAAACTACACTCGAGACAACACACCATCGGCAGAGAAGTACGGTGCGAAGGCATCGGTTTGCATTCGGGAACCAATGTCGCAATGAAGCTTATCCCCGCACCTCCGAACTTCGGAATTCGTTTCAAGCGTCGGGACACACCGGGGCTCCCTCCCATCGCAGCTCATCCGTGGCGCGTGGTGGACACCGTTCTGGCTACAAGCATCGGGGTCAACGGGGTGGTGGTTTCCACCATCGAACACCTCATGGCTGCCCTCATGGGCTGCAATGTGGATAATGTCCTCATCGAGGTGGACGGGACGGAAATCCCCATTGTGGACGGAAGTGCGGCGCCTTACGTGGACCTCCTCACGGAAGCCGGAAGGAGGGAGCAGAATGCGCCGCGCCGATATGTTCGAGTTACCCAACCTTTCGTTGTCAAGGAGGGAGACGCTTACATCCAGGCTTTTCCGTCCCAGAGAATGCAAATACGTTATATCATCGATTTTCCCCACCCCCTGGTAGGCAGACAGGAGATGAAGTGGACCTTCGATCCGGCAGGTTTTCGACGTGAGATTGCCCTGGCACGCACTTTCGGGTTTCTCAAGGACGTGCAAAAACTGCAGCGCATGGGGTTCGCCCTGGGCGGCTCCCTGTCCAACGCCGTGGTTTTCAACGAGGACGGTCTGCTCAACCGGGAAGGTTTTCGGTTTTCCAATGAGTGCGTTCGCCACAAGATTTTGGACTTCCTCGGCGACCTTGCCCTCGCCGGGGTCGTACTGGTCGGGAGATTCGAAGCCTATAAGGCGGGACATTCCTTGCACAACCGCTTCATCCGGGAGCTCATGACGCGGGAGAACGCCGTTCGGGGAGCCGGTCCGGCGGCCCTGGCGCCTCCCTTCCTGGCTCCCGTGCCCATCCCCCCCATCATGGATCCCTTTCCCACCCTCGGCAAGACCATGTGACCCTTTACCCGAGAGGTACCCCGACCTCCCCGGTCC
>JAGPLX010000085.1 GCA_018053185.1 Syntrophobacteraceae bacterium | reverse complement strand
CCACGTTCTTTACCTTGATCTGGGTCGGGTCCGTTCGAATGCCCACGTTGTCCAGCAAGTTGGCAAGGCTGTTCACCGTGAACTTGGTTTGGTCCTTGTCGCCGGTCCCGTTGAGGCCGACCACCAGGCCGTAGCCGATGAGATGGTTCGAGGTCATCCCACGGAAATAGGCGATGTCCTTGATGCGCGCCGCATGGCCAGCAGTGGCCACGACCAGGACCATCAGCAACAACGCGACGGGAAGTGTTCGAATCCAGATTCGTCCCATGAGAACCTCGTTAGAAAGGAGAGATCAAGTCCAGCAGTTGGAACGCCCAACCCGGCTTTTGATGCTGGGTCACAGGGCCCTTTCCCACGAAGAAAATCTTGGCTTCCGCTATGTTTTGGGAAAGGACCGTGTTGTTCCGGGTGATATCCGTAGGCCGGATGACTCCCTCCAAAACGATCTGCTGCATTTCATCGTTCACCTTGGTCCACCTGGATCCTCGAATGAACAGGTTGCCTCCCGGAAGGATATCCACGACGGTTGCCGTCATGTAAGCGGTCATGGAATCGGATCTTGCGGTGGCACCGCTGGAGGTAAAACCGGTGCCGAACTGTCCGGAGTACGGACCGAAAGTAGCACCCGGAACGCCGCCGCTGCCGCTGCTTCCACTCCCGCCGCCGGAGCCTCCGCGGGGCGTCAGGCCGGCCCCTGCAAAATTAAAGGTTCCAGAGAGATCTTTGCTGCGGGAGGTCGTGGTGCTGGCTTCCTTGGATCCTTTGGCCTCCTCGCTCACGGTAATGGTAACGATGTCTCCCACCTTCCTTGCCTTAAGGTCCTGGAACAGTGAACCGCTGCTCGCCGACCACAGGGAACCCGTGGGAACCTCCGGAGCATCTCCGGGGTCCGGGGGAGGAATGGGGTTCATGGGAACAGGACTTACCACGCGAGCGGGCGATACGGGAGTAGGCTTTGTGGTAGCACAGGAGACGAGAAAAAGGGCGAAGACCATCAGAGGAACCCAGGTGAAACCGTTTCTCGTGAATTTCCCTGGCTCGTTCGTCCTCGAAGGGCAAATCTTCCTTCCTTTTGACTTCATGGATAACCTCTCACCTGTCCGAATGAAAACCGGTCATAGGACGAATGAGGAATTTGTCACGGCAGATCACCGGCTTTCATCCCTGGTTGTGACCCGGCAGATCACAGGAGATTCTTCAGGGAATGACCCGAACCGTGGTCGAATCCACAACCTGGCAGACGACCGTTCGGTTGGTCATGACATTGACCACCCTGACCGTATCGCCCACCCCGGCGTCTTCCCGCACCTGCCCCTTGGCGGTGAGTCTCAAACCCGGTTGATCGTAAAGCATGGTCACCGCGGCCCCTCGCTTGAGGGCCAGGGGGTTGTCGAGATCGGCCAAAGGAATCGCCTGGCGGTACCCCAGATCTCGAAGCACTCGTTTTCCCACCACCTGGTTTATTCCTGTGGCGAAGCGATCCGGGGTTTCGGAGATATTCATTTTCTGCAGTTCCAAATCCCCCGCCGAGATGATCTCATTGCGTTTTAATGGACGGAGTGCGTACACCACCTCCTGGAAAACATCCACCTTGCCGGTCACACGCAAAGAGCGGTCTTTCTCCTTATTGACGAAAAATTGGATGGTCACTCCCACGTTCCCCATGAACCGCTCCTGAGGGTGGCAAGTCACTTCGTAAGAAAGCTCACCCGCGGGCAGGTCCACGGAGCCAGAATAGTTGATTCCACGGATGACGACATCCATGGGGTTCCAGGAAATCCTGGAAAGGACAAAATCCCGGTAGATGCTTTCGATCTGTTCCCTCGATACCTGCATGGATTCCCTCTGGATGGTAATCCTGTCCGGAATGGAAAGCTCCAGCCGGGAAGGGTCCTTCCCCCTCGAGGAGAGAGTTCGGTGGAGGAACGCCTTCAATTGGGCGGATTCGATGTACTTCTCCGTCCCCGGGGAGGGAGCTTCCCCGAGGTCAATGGATGAGAGCAGGGTTTTCCACTCCTGGGAAATCCCTTCCGGATTGCACAAATCCCACAGGCACACACGCTTCCGATGCACCAGAACGGAGGAGAGAATCTCGATCTTCGCCTCCGAATCCCCAGCCCAGCACACCGAATTCGATCCGGCAGGATTCCGGGAGGTCGGGCACGCGAAAGCGAGAATTCCAAACGCCAGGACCAACACAACCGATGGAAAGATCTTGGATCGCATGATCCCTCACTCGATCTTAGGATTTCACATTGTTTGCCAGGTGCAGCATGTCGTCCGAGGCCTTGATGACCTTAGAATTGGCCTCATAAGCCCGTTGCCCCACGATCATGTTCACCATCTCTTCCACCACGTTGATATTGGAGTTTTCCAGGAACCCCTGGAGCAGGGTGCCGAAACCGTCCTTTCCAGGCTCCCCCGTTTCGGCGTCCCCGGAGGCCTCCGAAGGCAGGCAGTAGTTGCGGCCGATGTTGAGCATGCCGGAGGGATTTGCGAAATCAAAAAGGTTCATTCTCTGGGTGACCAGGGTTTTTCCCTCCTGGTCCACGGCAGTGAGGTTGCCGCCGGAATCGATGTTGATGGCGATGGTACCCTTGGGGATGTTGATCTCTGGTTGGAGCCGGTTCCCTTCGGGGTCGCATAGATAGCCGTCCTGGTCCAACTTGAAGGTGCCGGCACGCGTATAGACTTCGTCGGTTCCGCGCAGGACCTTGAAGAACCCCCTTCCTTCCACGGCGATGTCCAGCTGGTTCCCCGTCTGGGTGAAACTCCCCTGGGTATGAATCTTCTGAACGGAGACCGTCTTAGTCCCCATCCCCAGCTGCACGCCGTTGAGAATCCGTGTGTCGTTGGCCGTCTCGGCGCCGGGAGGGGTCACGTTCTGATACATGAGGTCCTCGAAATTCACCCGGCTTCTTTTGTAGCCCGTGGTATTGGCGTTTGCCAGGTTGTGGGCGATGACGTCCATGTTCATTTGTTGAGCGGCCATACCGGTGGCGGCCGTCCATAGACTGCGTATCATCTCGGTCTCCCTCTTAGCTGTTGACGTTGCCCAGCTTGTTGATGAGCTGCGCTTCCTCCTGTTCGAACACTTGAATCGCCTTCTGGTAGGCCTCAAAGAGCCTGCTGGTCTCGATCATCCGGGTCATCTCCTCCATGACACCGGAATTGGACTCCTCCAAAAACCCCTGTTCCACCGTGTAACCTTCGGCAGGCAACGGGTCCTCCCCGCCGGCTGGCTTGAGGTATCCCCCTCCTGCCTTTTCCATCTCGACGGTGGGGGAGAACTTCACTACTTCTAAAGCTCCTACCATGTTCTCCTCGTCCCCCTCCTTGTCGCCCTTGTCAAAGACTTGACCATTCTTCTCGATGCGCACGTCGGAATGTTCGACTCGAATAGGGCCGTTTTGACCGAGTACGGGCCAGCCTTCTCGGGTGACGATGATCTTGTCGGCGTTCACGGTCAAATTGCCGGCACGGGTATACAGGACCCCTTGATTGGACTGAACCCGCAGGAACCCCTCTCCAACCACGGCGATATCCAGGGGATTTCCGGTGGTCTGCAGCCTCCCCTGGCTCATTTGCGTGTGAGTGCTTTGCCGGATCGCATCCACGAAATGAACCGTTTCCTTCTTGAAACCGGGGGTGGCGGCATTGGCGAGGTTGTTTGCCAGAACGTCCATGGCCTTTTCCTGCTGCATGGCGCCCAGTGCAGCACCATAAATGCCGATTCTCATGGATTCATCTCCTTTCCGCCCCATGAAGATGCAATGACAGTGCCAGGCAAGTTACTTGAAGATGCGGTCACAGAGCCGATTCCCAGCGCAAAGGACTCTTCCCTGGTCCCATAGATCGTCCTTTTTTTCCGGCAGACGGAAAAAACTGCCTCTCCGGGGAAAAGGGACTCGATCCCTTGCCTCGCAACCATTCAAGGACGAGACAAGGAAAAGGTTTGAAAACAATGAAACGAGCGGAGTGTGACACCCTCAGGAAAAGCCCTCAACGAGAGAAGAAAAACGCGGATGAGCTCGCGCCGCGAGGGGAGGAAAAAAGACGAGCGCCGGAGGGGCTCATCGCTTTCCTGAAATGTTCTGAAGCTTCAAGACGAGTTCCACTTCTCCGAGGGGCTTTTGCATTTGCCTGGCAATGGATGCCGCATCCATTCCCTGTCGAGCCAGTCGCAGGATTTCGTCATTTTCGAAAGGCCGGGGAGCGGGAGAC
Source organism: Syntrophobacteraceae bacterium (assembly GCA_018053185.1). Lineage (GTDB taxonomy): Bacteria > Desulfobacterota > Syntrophobacteria > Syntrophobacterales > Syntrophobacteraceae > JAGPLX01. The sequence goes on along the minus strand of JAGPLX010000085.1, from coordinate 2,925 downwards.
GGCTTCCGGGAAGACAGGTGCCCCTGGTTTTGGGAAACTTCGAGCCTCCGGTTCATCTGCCGGGCCTGATCGAGTCGCTCGTCCAGTTTCACCAGGAGCTGCTGAATCAACTGCTGGCGTTCCCGGAGATTGGCTTCAAACTCCCCGGCAATCCGTTGGGTGTCTTCCACAATCTTTCCAAAGGACTCGGTGAGTTCCTCGAGGCTGCGATCCCTGCGCAAACGTTTGGAGAAGAGGATGGCAAGGAAGAGGATCAGAAACAGATCCAGCCCGATCTGGAGGAGGGTGAGCCCATGTTGCTGAGCCAAAATCCATTCCATCGATCATTCCGCCTGGGTAGGAAGTTTTCTAGAAAACATCTATCTGAAGAAGACGAATGGCGCCGATGCCCGTAGCGGGAAGGTTCTTCCTCAGGTGGGAAAGCAACTTCTTCTCCACGGTCTCCTGCCAGTGAGAGTGGGAAAGAATCTCCGGGTGCTCGTGCAGGAGATACCGGTATATCTTGTCTCGAACCACAACCTGGGACGATTCGAACTGCCGGTAGGATTTCGACCCCACGAATTCCAGTTCCATTTCCAGGGAAAGAATGTCCATCTTTTCGCCGACCTTGATTGGAAGCAGGAACCGCGCCCTGCACGGATAGCGGGGTACCTCGATGGGCCGTCGGACCATGGGGACGGACGGAGGGACCTGCCTCACGCCGGCCCACCATGTGGCCCAGGCGATCCCCACACTGCACACGACGACGGAAACCGCCACCCACAACCAGGGGACTTTGATCTTTACAAACCTGCCTGCCGGGTTGGGGGGATCCTCCCCTCCCTCGATGTCCCCGTCTTCGGAGGGGGGTTCTTTCTCGGCGGAGGCTTCCTCTTCCTTGACTGCGCTCGGGAAATCCGACCGGGGAAAAGCCTCCAGGTTATCCAGAGAGAAGCTCTCTTCCGTGTCTTCCCCGGGATCGTCCTCCCCTCCCTCGATGTCCTGGGAGAAGCTTTGTCCTCCCCCGGGAGAGAGCTGGTCAAATTCCTTTTCGATTCTCTCGAGTACCTTGTCGTCGAATTGATCTTCGGACAGCTGGGCCCCATCCTCGATGTTTTTCCTGGCAATTCCCCGACCCATGGGTCGCACCTCCCTCATCAAACCACCGCTTCCCTGGGCTCCAGGCATTCGGGGAGATCTTCCCGGCGCAGTTTCCGGGCAAGCCGGGTGCGCAAGCGGAGAACGGCCTTGGTGTGGATCTGGGAAATGCGCGATTCCGTGTACCCCAGCACCACCCCCACTTCTTTCATGGTCAGCTCTTCGAAATAGTAGAGGGCCAGGACCTGCTGCTCTTTTTCGGACAGGGAGCGAATGGCTTCCGCCAGATGCACTTTCAGCTCTTTCTGGTGGATCAGCTGAAAGAGAGCGTCGGATTCCGTGGCAAGAAAGGTGTTCGGCTTATTTTCCTGGAGTGCGTCCTGGATGTCTTCCGGAAGGATCGAGATCCCTTTGATCTCGTCCAGAAGCTTGTAGTAGGATTCCAGGGAGACGCCGAGCTGTTCGGCGATTTCCTCATCCGAGGCATCCCTGCCCAGCCGTTGTTCGAGCGCCAGGCAGGTTCTTTCCAATTCGCTGCTCTTCTGGCGGAGGGACCTGGGGACCCAGTCCATGGACCGGATCTCATCGAGCATCGCCCCTCGAATACGGATCTTGGCGTAGGTTTCGAACTGGATTCCCTGTCCCGGGTCGAACTTGTCGATGGCGTCGATCAATCCGATGATGCCTGCATTGTAGAGATCATCCACCTGGATGTTGTTGGGAAGGCGGGAGACCAATCGAAGGGCCATGAATTTCACCAGATCCGAATGCCGGAGGATCATCTCTTCTTTGTCCGTCCCGCCGGAGGCAGCTTCGCCTTTGGGCGGACCATAGCAACTTCGGGTGGTGTACGGTCTCTGGATCATGGTGGTTCCAACATTTTCCCTGGTTGTCAAATTCGGAGAAGGCGCTTCCAGAAAAACTGAACGTTCCCGTTGTTCCGATGACCCGGACTTTTATGGATCTTACGGGCAACGGCCAGAAAGGCCCTGGCGGCCGGGCTTCCTGGGAACGCGTGGATCAGGGGCCTCTGCTGGATGACGGCCCGGGGAACATTGGGGTCATGGGGAATGGTCCCGAGGTAGTCCAAGGAAATCCCGTCCAGGAAATGATCCGCCACCTTGCTGATCTTGGCGAAGACCCCCTTGCCCGCCGCTTCGTTTTCCACGGAATTCACCAGGATCCGGAAATGACGCTCGCCGTGGCGGGTGTAGAGCACCTTGATCAGGGCATAGGCATCCGTAAGGGACGTGGGTTCCGAGGTCACGACGATGACCTTTTCCTGGGCCGCCAAGTTGAAGTAGAGCACCGTATCGGAAATCCCGGCTCCGGTATCCACCAGCAGGATGTCGATTTCGGATTCCAGCTCATCGAGCATCTCGATCATGAGGAGCTTCTGTTCGTCCGTGAGCCTGGTCAACTCCTGAATCCCTGAGCTTGCGGGCATGATTCGAACTCGACCGGGCCCATTCACAATGACTTCCTCGATCCGTTTCTTGCCTTCCAGCACATGGCCGATGTTCTGCTTGGGAGTGAGACCGAGAAGAACATCAATATTGGCCAATCCCAAGTCGGCATCCATGATCAGCACCTTCTTCCCGAGCTGGTCGAAGGCCATGGCCAGGTTCACGACAACGGTGCTCTTGCCGACCCCCCCTTTCCCGCTGCTGACGCTCAAGACACGCACAAGGGGTTCCGAAGGAACGGCAACCCCCGCGCCAGTTCTGCTCCAGGCAATGTATCCGTTCTTCTTTTCACGCAAACCTGCTGCTTGGTCCATGCTACTCCTTTCCTGCCGAGCCATTTTCCGAGGGGACGAGAAGTGAAAGAAGCCGCTTGTGGGTGGCC
>JAGPLX010000084.1 GCA_018053185.1 Syntrophobacteraceae bacterium | reverse complement strand
CTCATTCATGGACTTGTTGACCTCGGATTCTACATTGAGGGGGTGTTTCTCAATTTCTCTTTGGATGAAGAGGGAAAATGCGATATTCTTCTTCATGGGCAGCTCCTTTTTGTTTGTAGTTGTGGTGACTTAGGTAAATATTTGGAGCTGCCTTTCCATTAAAACTATGAAATTCCAGCTGCTTGCACCTCTCTATACCACTCAGCTGGTGTGCGAAACTTCAGTAAGTACCCTGAACTGGCTTTTTCCCGGCGATTCGACCCATTGCCCCCCGATTCAAGACAGAAAGGCCAACCATGCAAATAACCTGTTTGGGCGCCGCCCGCTGTGTGACGGGTTCCTGTTTTCTCCTGGACGACCATCGCCGGTTCCTCGTTGACTGCGGCCTTTTTCAGGGCGGAAAACCGGTCGAAGCCTTGAATCGGATGGAATGGGGATTTCGTCCGGAGGAAATCTCGGCCCTTTTCCTGACTCATGCCCACATCGACCATTGCGGACGCATTCCTAAGCTCGTGAAGGACGGCTTCCACGGAAAGATTTTCTCGACTTTGCCCACGGCGGAATTGTGCAAGATTTTGCTCCTGGATTCGGCACACATCCAGGAGATGGAAGCCGAGTGGCAAAATCGCAAGCGACGGAGGCGAGGAGACACCGAGGTAGAGCCTCTCTACACGGTGGCCGATGCCGAAGCCTGTTTTCCCCTCTTTCATGTCGTGCAGATGGGGCAGAAGATCGAGATGGGCCCGAACCTCACCGTCGCCTTCCGCAATGCGGGGCATATCCTGGGCTCCTCGATCCTCGAACTGTGGGTGGGCCCTCGCGATAAGCCTCACAAGGTCATTTTCTCGGGCGACATCGGGCAGAAGAATCAGCTCATCGTCCAGGACCCCGAGACAATCCGTGAGGCGGACACCCTGTTTATCGAGTCCACTTACGGCAACCGCAATCACAAGACCTTCGAACAAAGTCGCGGCGAACTCCTCGAGGCCATTCGTTACAGCTATGAACACCGGGAAAAGGTGCTCATTCCCGCGTTCGCCGTCGAACGTACCCAGGAAATACTCTACATTCTCGGTGAATTCTTTCGAAAGGGCCTCATCCCCTCCATGCCCGTATACCTGGACAGCCCCCTGGCCATCGCTGCAACGGAGATCTTCCGTCGCAGGAGCGACTTTTACGACGACGAGGCCCTGGCCATCCTTCACCATGGACAGGACCCCTTTCAATTCCCGGAACTTGTCCTCTCGAAAACGGCGGAAGATTCCATGGCCATCAATCAAACCCCGGGGTCCGCCATCGTCATCGCGGGCAACGGGATGTGCACCGCCGGACGGATCAAACATCACCTGAAACACAACCTGTGGCGGAGAGGCTGTTCCGTGGTCATCGTCGGCTTTCAGGCGGAAGGAACCATTGGAAGAAGGCTCGTGGACAAGGCGGCTTCCATCAAACTTCTGGGAGAGACAATCTTGGTGCGGGCCAAGGTTTTCACCATCGGCGGCTTCTCAGCCCATGCAGACCAGCAGGACCTCCTGGATTGGATCAGCCATTTCGAAAATCCTTCCTTGCGGGTATATGCCATACACGGAGAAGAAAGCATCAGTGAGGGCTTTGCAGCTCTCGTGCGTCGGCGTTTCGGCTTTCCGACCCATGTGCCGGCTATCGGGGAGGTCATTCGAATACCGGATACAGAGCGGGAGCTCCCTCCGGAGAAGATAGAGGAACCAGGGTGGGAAGGCACCTGGATGAGGCTGGCGCGAAAAGTGGCAGGAGTCAGGGAGAGGAAGCGTCAGATTCCCCCTGACCTTCTACTGCGGATCGAAGGTGAAATGGACCGACTCGAAAAGGAACTGGACAGGGTCCTGGACCAGGTTGCGGGGAAAAAACCCGGTTAACATTCTCTCGGTGCGACCCCCGTCGAAGAGTTCCTGTCCCTGGCCACACCTTGATCCGGCCCTGGTCAAGGCAGCTCCTCGAGGTACATGACAATAGAGGAATGTGCCCCCCTGGGCGCCGCAAGTAGATGCTCCTCGATTCTCGCTCCATCCATGTATTCGCTCAGGTGGAAATCCGAACCGTCCATCTTTCGTATTTCTCCGCCGGCAGCCGAGAGGATGATCTGCGCCGCCGCCAGGTCCTGGTAAGAGACATGAGCCAGGAGTGCGGCTTCGGCCCGTCCTCTGGCCACATAGCAGATATGGGCTGCCGTTGATCCAAGATTTCGGATCTTTCCGGGAAAGGTGGAATGGTAGTGATTGTGAAACCTCGAATAGGTCAAAATGAGACTCTCGTTGCTGAGATCCCCCACCTTGGGAATCTGGATGGGGTCCTGCTGCCAGAACGCCTTCTGTCCAGCCTGGGCTTGATAGAGATCTCCCGTGACCGGCATGTAAAAGACCCCGAATATCGGCCAGAAATTTTCCAGGAGAGCCAGGGAGGTGCCCCAGATGGGGATTCCCGCCTGGAAGTTGGCTACCCCGTCCAGGGCGTCCAGAATCCAGAAGTACCCCCCTTGACCGTGAACATAGTCCCTGGAGGGAAGATCGTCCCCAAACAATCCGTGCTGAGGGAATCTCTCACGCAGTTTTCCGCGAAAGAGTTCTACCAGGTGCAGTTCCGCCTCGGTCACCAATTCCTCATCGAACTTCACCTCGGGGTTCCCTTTCCCGTAGTAGGCAAGGGCCTCGTCCCCCACGGCCTGCACCATTGCCAATGCAAATTTCAGCAGGTCCTCGACGGCTGGATTCTCCAACGGCACCATGTCCGCTCCCCTCGAATAGTATGCCCGCGGCTTCCTCCATTCATCCACACTTCCCGGCCCTCTTCGGATCCCTACCGGGCTTACCGGCTCGATCCCCGGTCTTTCCCCTGAATAGTAACGGTTTCATGTTAACAAAGCCCAAAGAGATAGCAAGCTGAAACTGGAAAGGATTCCAAACCCACCACCGGGGCAGTGAAGCCTCGCGGTCTCTTCAGGAAAGGAAACATCTCCATGCGGATTTTCACTCTTCTCACCGACTTCGGCACCCGTGACGGCTATGTGGCCGCCATGAAGGGGGTCATCCTCGGAATTTGTCCCGAGGCACAACTGGTAGACATCAGCCACGAGGTACCCCCTCAGGATGTTCGCACCGCGGCTTTCGTGTTGTTTACGGTCTATCAACACTTCCCTCCCGGCACCATTCACATCGCGGTGGTGGACCCCGGGGTCGGAACGGATCGGAAAGCCCTGGGCCTTCGGGCATCGCGGCAATTCTTCGTAGGGCCGGACAACGGGCTCTTTTCATTCATCCTGAAGAGAGAAACCCTCGATACCGCGCACAGCCTGGAAAATCCCACCTTTTGGAAAGAGCCCGTGAGTCAAACCTTTCACGGTCGCGACATTTTCGCCCCGGTTGCGGCACACCTGGGAAGGGGCATTCCCCTCGAATCCATGGGGCCCCAATGTACACCTGGGATCGAGCCATGGAGTTCCCCGCATTTTCAGCCGGACGAGATCCTGGGAGAAGCAATTCACGTGGATCATTTCGGAAACATCATCACCAACATCACTCCCGGGGACTTGAAACCCCAAGCAGCCCTGGAAGCCTGGCGGATACAGGCGGGAGGCAATCTCGTGCCCGTTGCGGCGAATGCCTACGCCCAAACACCGCCGGGGACACTGATGGCTTACTGGGGAAGCTCCGGTTTTCTGGAAATCGCCGTCTGTCGTGGAAACGCAGCACATGTGCTCGGCATCCTACCCGGGGAGCGCGTCGTGCTGCATCGGGATTCATAATCCAGCCTCAAATCCATCCCGAAATTCAACCAAGGTTATGGGAAGGGGTCCCATCCCCCCCTTCGCCTCGCGTACGGGCTCCTCGGCTCTTCCCCGGGTCATGATGCCGATGCCTTCTCCACCTCCTGGCGGCAAAAACCGGCGCGAACCCAGGCGCTTCGAAAACCGGAATTCGCTGTCCCTCCTGGACCGACAACGGCGGAGGGCTCATCTGCAAATGAGAAACTCCCCCATCCCCCATGCTCCTCCGCCAGGGCAGAGGGAACCCCCCCTTTGACGGGAAGCTCGGGGGAATTGATTCACGGCCATGTTCCGAGTGCGGCAAAAGCCATTCTTCGGTGGATAGAATTATTATTAGGTTTTTCCAACCTTTACATCTTGAACAGTGGTGATTATCCTTCTGTAAAATACGAGGCACCAAGGAGGATGCTATGAACTTGATCGAGATGAGGAGATCCATGGAGTATTTGAGAGACAACGCATTTCCCGTGACTAACGAGGAAAGGCTGGATTACCCGGAAGGGCCTGCGGTTTGCCCACAATCATCCAACCGGCAAAATCCCGCCGATGAGGATATCAGCTCCAGGGAACGGGAGGAACGACTTGCCCTGTGGATGGAAAACATCAAGGCTTTCATCCGAAGTATCGACGTGAGTAAGCTGTAGGGAGGGCTGCCCGGGCTTTTCCGGGAGGCAAGTTTTCCGCAAATGACCCCTTTCGGTTGGGGAGGGAAGGGGTTTTTTGTTTTCCGGCATCTGCCCGGGGAGGGATCAGGAAGAAAGGTCCGTCCGGCCCAGGAGAGGAGTTTTTTTCGTGAATCCGCCTCGGTCGGCACATGAACAATGAGGCTTGCTACAGGCCATCCCGCTGCGCCGGAAGCGGGCGGTCCCCACATCCCTTTTCGGCGAGGCTCATGGAGGCAGGACAGGATCTGCCGTGGGGTTCTCTTGACCCAGAGGGGGGTACAAATGGGCGCGCATTCCGAGGAATCTCCGAGAGGGGGCTCAAATCCCGGCGGCGTCCTCCACCAGGTGGATCATGCCGGGACTTCCCTCGGAAACCCGGCCAATGATGGCGGCATCGGGACAGCCTCCATGGCGCAGATCCCGCACCAGGCCTTCTCCGCGGGACCCCTCCACGCAGATGAGCAGCCCGCCGGAGGTCTGGGCGTCTGCAAGGAGGTCCAGCAAGACAGGATCAATGGCTTGGCTCACGACGATCTGGTGAGCGCAGTAGTTGCGGTTGGAAAAACTTCCCGCCGGGACCAGCCCCATCCGTGCCGTTTCCATGGATTCAGGAAGGAGAGGAACTCTTTTGGCATCGAGGACAAGGGTCATCCTGCTTGCCACGGCCATCTCGAGCGCATGTCCCAGGAGTCCGAATCCCGTAACGTCCGTGCAGGCATGAACCGGATAGGAAGCCATGATTTCAGCGGCCCTCCTGTTCAAGGAGGCCATGACCTCGATGGCGTGCCGTTCCACATGCGCCTGGATCAATCCTGCCTTGACGGCGGTGGCAAGGACCCCCGTTCCCAGGGGCTTGGTCAACACCAGCGCGTCTCCGGGCCGGCACCCCCCGTTGGTCAGGACCCTTCTCGGATGGACCACCCCCGTCACCGAGAGTCCGTACTTGATCTCCGAGTCCTCCACACTGTGTCCCCCCACAAGGACCGCTTCCGCTTCGTGAATCTTCTCGATCCCCCCGCGGAGGATTTCTTTCAGCACAGCCCTGTCCATGGTTTTCAGAGGGAAACAGACCACGTTCATGGCCGTGAGGGGCTTTCCTCCCATGGCATAGACGTCGCTGAGTGCGTTGGCCGCGGCAATTCTCCCGAAATCGTAGGGATCGTTCACAATAGGGGTGATGAAGTCGATGGTCTGCACCAGGGCCATGTCCTCTGTCAGACGGTACACCCCCGCATCATCGGAGGTCTCCCTTCCCACCAGGAGGTTGGGGTCTTTCTCCAACGGCAGCCCATCGAGAACTTCAGCCAAGTCCCCCGGACCGATCTTGGCTGCTCAACCGGCGGCCCGCACGGTCCTTGTCAGTTCCACCCGCTCTGCTTTCATTCCCAACATCCTTCCCCTGCCTGTTGAAGCCACAGCCTTATGGATCATGGCTCACGAGACCGTTAGCGCCGTCGTACCCCTGGGTGCGACTCGTCCAAACTCCTTGCAAGTCTTCTCCCACCAGGGTCAGGTCAGGCTGATGACCTTGTCCGCGACCTGCAGAGCCGTCACGATATCCAACATGTTGGTGGTCTCTCCCACCCGTTTTCGATCCAGCAACCCGAAATGATCCAGGCAGGTACCGCACACCAGGATGGTCACCCCGGAGTCTTCCAACTCCTTGAGTCCGTCCAAACTCTGAGAGCCCTCCACCGACAATCTGACGCCCCCGTTGATCAGAATGACACGCCACAACTCTGGGCACATCTCTTTGAGCGTCCCGATAAAATTGAACAGAAGTTTCTCGCCCAGCATTGGGTCCCCCGTTCCCATCCGATCCGTGCCGACCAGAACCGCTATCCGTCGCTGGGGTTCCTCGGCAACAGACGGGAGAGGCAACTCGCAGGGCCCTCGTCGCTCGCCGACAGCTCCGCAGACCTCAAAATCCCGTTCCCTTTGGGAGGTCTCGACATCATAACCCATCCCGGTGAGAAAACGGCTGACATTTTCCTTGGCAGCGGCGTTATCCACCCAGATTTTCATACGGGTAACGTTCCCCCGCTCGACCACCTCCTTGACCTTCAGTACGGGATGGGGGCAGGCGAGTCCCCGGCAGTCCAACTCCATTTCCACTCGAATTCTCCTCTGATCCTTGGTTTTATAGATTTTCCCCGCGTTGGAAACAGGGGAATGCCTCCCTGGAAGTCGGCCGGGCGCTGTTCCCCATCGAGTTCATTCCCCATGGAAAAAATGGGAGCCGTCCGGTTTCCCCTTCCTCCAGGAGCGAAGCGGATCCAGCCCGGAAAGTCGAAAGATGCGCATCCTGATGGGAACACCTTTTTGAACTCTCCTTCCGGATGACCGCCGCCTTATATTTTTTCCTCAACTGAGCAATTCCTTCTCCAGGGTTGCACTCGTCTTACCGGCGAAAGCCGGTATCCAGGGTGTTATAGAAAACCTCCTGGATTCCAACTTCCGTCGGAATGACGCCGGACCGCAGGCACAATCATTCAGATTAGGTTTTTATGAAATCCCAAAGGGGGAATTTTTTCAAATCGGCTATTTCGATGCAGTTACATTCGCACATCGTGACTTCCGATATCCCGGCATCTTCCTCCGAGTCCTTGAGCCGAACATCCACCCCGACACGCGGGTGGAACCCATCAGCCTTGAGGTGTACCCCATTGTCCAGACCATTTTTTCTGAAAATTAAGGGCTGAAGTTTCGCACACCAGCTGAGAGGTGGAGGGAGGTGCAAGTAGCTGGGATTTCATAATTTTAAATGGAAAAGCAGCTCCAAATGTAGTAGGGTTGATTTACCTAAACCACCACAACTACAAGGA
>JAGPLX010000030.1 GCA_018053185.1 Syntrophobacteraceae bacterium | reverse complement strand
AATAGTCGTCATCTCTTCGGTTGGCAACGGCCTCATAGTCGCTCTGCCCCAGGGACAAAAGCCCAATGGAGCTGCGCACAATATCGTCCATGCCGATGCCGTTAGTTCCCGGGCTCAAGGGGAATGCTTCCCTGGCCCTGGATGGAAGCGAGCAGAATTTGTTCAAGCAGAGCCCCACGAGAGCAAGCCCTGAGTTGGAGGTATAGAATTCCTTGTCAGACTGCGCGAGGATGAATTTCTTCAATACGGCACCTCCCAAGTGAGTTTCGGTGAGGTACACATATAGCACGATTCTCCATACATTACAACATGTTAACACCACAACCCATAAGCATATGATATTTGTATGCTCACGGATTCAGGTTTTTTTTCAACCAATCCACCTCGATCTGAAGCCGCCCAACCTGCCGATAGGCCCGATCCAACTCCGCGGCCTGAGCCTCCTCCTCTTTCTTCTGGCCCTGCCTGAACAGCTCAGAGCTCCCTTCCAACACATGCCTCTTCCATTGCGCGATCTGGTTCGGGTGAACGTCAAAATCCTTCGCTAACTCATGGATCGGCCGTTGCCCCTTGATTGCTTCAAGCGCCACCTTCGCCTTGAATTCCGCCGTGAATCTCCGCCGCTTCTTCATTGTGATACCCCCCTTTCTTGACCTCAGATTATACCTTAACCTGTGGTCCCGTTTTAGGGGTCCACTTTACTCTACATTCTGTTGAATTTATTGGTAAAGTCAGAATCTGCATCTTATCTTCTGGGTGAAAAACTGCTAGCAAAAAGATGCAGTACAATCAATGGGTTGAGTCGATTTTGATTGATGTACGCTCACGGATTCAGGTATAAGACATTGACTTGTTCTAATTGGTTCTGAATGATCGTAAAATAAATATGTGCTTGATTATTGCATAGTGGTTCTATTTCATAAATATGCTATTTGGAGTTATGATTTTTCTTTTTAGTAGAAGGCTTATCCAGCTTATCCACATTTCTATAACATATGTCAGGTAAGGTACGTATTGGTTCTTTCAAAACGTGATCATAATACATTAAGTCGTCCTCGTCTTCTTTAACTTGCTTCATGAAAGCTTCTCCTGACATAGTGTTTTCCGCTAAAGCTATCATAGAAAGTTCTCTGCGTCTAGCTGCGGCTCTAGCCCTATTTTCAGGTAGATTATTTTCTCTTTCAGTCTCCTGTGCTCTAAACTCTTCTCTCCACATTTTCATTTCGTTAATCCGCGTTTTCACTCTGCTCACATCACCGAGGATTGGTTCTAAAGTTTTATTAATTGTATCTAGTGTTTCTGCCACTTTCTTTATGGTTTCCCAAAACCCCATTCTAGTCTCCTCCTATCTTTATTCAATCGTAGCTCACCTTGAAGAACTCTCTCGTCACAACAAACATCTGGAGCCTTCCATTTTTTGGCTCTATGACTCCCTCAATGAGGTTACCCTGGAGAGATTGGAAGTCAAGAAATTTTTGTGATACATAACCCGAAATCCGATAAAGAATTGATGAGGCACTTTCCAATGCCATTTGATGAAGAGCAGCGATTCCCGCTGACCCCGTAAGCGTTCGATTCTATTATGAAAATGTTCTAGGTTTTTTGTAAACTTTTCATAATGAAATCTAGGTAATTCAATAACTTAAGCCAACCCTTAGCGGGAATTGCTGGATGAAGAGCGTTTTCCCAAAACTGTTGAAGAAGCAGTTGACCACATGATTGCTGCTTTGGGTCGTGAAGAGAAAGAGCTGATCAAGAATGCCGATGAAACAGACTTGGGACAATTCCATTTCGGCCTTGGAACTGGAATTAGGGAAGCATTCAATCTCTGGCATGGAAACAAGGATCTATTGAAGTCCTGCGGGTCGGAAGAGATGCATCCCGATGACGTCGCGATGGTCATTATTGAAGCATTGTGGAGAAGGTTGCAGACGATTCACTAAAATGATGGAGCAAAATAGCCATGACAAAACTGTATGAACTTGCAGCACAGATCATTACTGAACAAGCTTCAATCGAGAGGATGTCCCCTCAAGAGTAGGGCGTCCAAATCGCTGCACGTCCTTTGACCGGTTTTTGACCCCAAACACTGGGAATCTCGTGCTCCTACCTCCTAAGAAGGCCGATGTGGGGGCATTTTGCACCTGGCCGTGTCCTGTTTGGCACTGTCGCTGCGGGCGAGAAGTTTTCTCGTAAGGTACTGGAAGATGGAGTATTTCTCCACTTTTTTCCCGGTTTTTGGTACCGGCAATGAGCTCGAGGGGAGTCCCGCCCTGCTCTGTGCTCAAGCTCTCCAGACGGTCAGCATGTGGGAGCACCTCTCGTCTTTGTTTGACCAAAGAGGTGAAGCGACCGGTGATCTCTTGCTCTTGGGCAACGCTGATCTTGATCCCCTGCTCGGCTTCCTCGCGGGTGGGGGTGCCGCACAGGGCTGGCAGGCGAAGGGCGATCCGATTGGCATCCTTGATCTCGCCCGTGCCGTGAAGCTTTCCCAGTCCCAAAAGGCTCACGTTGCCAACCGTTCCTGCGACAATCGCCACTGGCCCATCTGTGTGAACTCATGACCGCAGGCTTCAACGCCCAATCCTTTCCTTGCTTGCCGCTCTCTCAGCATCAACCCGGTGGCGATTACCCGAGTTCTATGCGCCACATGCCGCGTTCGCCAGCCTCAATCCAACTACCCTCAAGCACCTCAGAGTTCGGGGATTGATGAAGCGTGGCTTGACCCTCACCATCAGGGGTATGTAACTCGAAATGCCCGTCTCCGCTATTCTTCCCAACGTATTGACGGAGACCATCGTCGCCCTCGTATTCAACCAGAATTTCATCGTCGGTGATTTTTACAATGCAGTGCGTACCTTCCTCAGCTGCATGTTTTGTGTAGTAAAGGGAATCCATCTTGCTGTTTTGCCAGATCATTGCAGTCCCTCCTTGCTCGCCTAATGGGGCATGCCGGGAATTATTGAGCACTATAATGCATCCCACCGATTTTCCACAAGATTAAAGATCGTCATCCGCATTCCCATCATGGGTTGTTCGAGTATCATGTGGTCCAGGATGCCATCCTTTCGGAAATCAGCCATTTGCTCCACAACCTCCAGCCCAAGCACCCTCACCATCCCGTAAAAAGGTTCAATGCCGATGTCCCTCAGAGGCCGCTCCTGTTCTCTTCCTGCCCCTGCGAGAATCTGTTCCAGACCGGAGCGGACTTTCTCGTGATGTTCCTCCGGCACCCCAAAATCCCTTTTCCACTGGGTTTTCGCTACTTCCGGGTTCATCTTGAGGAAATGCTGTGCCTTGACATAGACATACGACCAGCCAGGTCCGCTTCCACGTGGAGGTAGCACCATTTTGCCGAACTTGGTGGTACTCGGCTTCAGAATCCCTTGCTCCCTCAGCCAGGAGAGGGCCTTTTCCCGGTCTCCGTTGCATTCCGTCAACGCTCGCTTGCAATCCCGAAGGCTTACGCTTTGGTCTGTGAGCATACGCAGCCCCTGAACATCCTCAGATCGGATCTTCATGGTTTCCATTTCTCGTCCCTCCTTTTTATTTCGCTACCACTTTGGTTTATTTCACCTATCGATGCCCTTTTTATGAAACCGGCGTCGCCACTCGATGAGGATACCGGCTCGTCCCTGGGGCCCCTTCGGGATCTTCTGAGTCCCCGCTTTCTCGAATGTGCCGTATGACCCAATTCATGCTCTCCACCTCGCCGGCGTTATGTCCCATGAACAGATACGGACCCAAGAGAGAAAGAATCGCCCGGTTCCGATCCGAACATCTTGGAATCGGGGGCTCCTCTGGGTAGAGGAATTCCTCCTCACCCAGAGTTGAACGACCAGTGCTCCCGTTAAGCACTGGATTTGGACTCCTTGCTGAGCTCCCTTAGGGTAGTGACGACGACAACAAAGCCGAAAATTCCTGCTGCTTTTATTACCTGCCAGCTCTTTTTCTTCCCTGTCTTGCACCAGGTTGCGAAGTGTTCGCAGTTGTTGAAACAAACATTATAGCCTCCGCAACCTACGTGACTTAAAGCCCTCCGAACAGTTTCTTCCACGGGCAACGCCTTACGCCACCAGTGCTTCACCACCTTTTTCTTGCCCCCCCCTAAAAATACTTCCATGGAAGAAATCACAACTATCCCTTTTCCCTTGGGTTCATCGACGGGAGAACCGATGGATTCCCGTTTCTCAAGCTGATCCTTGGGTTCTGAGTAGTGGACTACTTTCCCGTCCCCCAGGTCGATGCCGTGGTGATGCCAGAGCCCATGGCACCGGGAAACTTTGATGTGGTCACCCCTCGCCATACCTGCCTCCTTCCGCGGATGCCGCGGTCTCGAAAATGCCTGTCTCCAACCCAATACCACCCCGCAGGACTCGCCTTTCGAACAAATAAGGTTTTCCAAGCCCCTCGATACCGGTTTCTTCATGGCTTTCAAGCCCCATGATCCAACCTCTCCTCCAGGTCGCCCGTCTCGAACCTTGCCGGAGCTCAAAATAGTTCCCGATAAAACAGCCGAAGCTCCGGGGGCTCTACCTTTGGATGGCGATTTTCTGGAAATGTTTGCACTTGGGACACATGAAGGATGAGTGATAGGTCGAACCCCTCGAGATGTTCGAAGTGGTCACTCCTCCTTCCACGTATCCGCATCGCTCGCATTTCTTTTTCCATAAAACCAGGCTCTTTCCCCTGGTTCCGACCACAACGGAACCTTGAAGCGCCACGGGTATGACCTCTTCTGCCGAGCTTGCCTGGCAAAAGCCGCTGGAACTTCCCATGAGGGGCAGAGTAAAGGGTCCCATCAAAAGGATGAAAAGAAGGATTCTTTTGTGCATGTGTCCATTCCGTCTCGCAAAGGTTGATTCAGATACCGCGGTCCCGGGTCACGGCGCCGCCGAGGAGAGCCGGCGCCGTGTATCCATCTGCCAGTGTACCACCAAAGCTGCATCGAGCACTGTACATCCAACATGCCTGGTGCCCCGATTTCGGCCGTGATGGACCAGTTCCTCCTCCAACAGTGGGAAAGGAGAGGAGGTTCCCTTCAGCCGGCCCCGGTTTCGGCCCTTTGTGCTTCCTCCTTCCTGGAAGCCACCTCCAGGCTCTCCCTACGAAAAGGGCGGCCTCTGCTGCCGCTAGGCCGAAATCGTTCGGCCGGGCGAAAGTTTGTCGGCTTAGAACCCTGCTCGCTGCTTTCGCGACTTGGCCTTCACGGCGCATTCCGCTTTCAGCCCCTCGCAAAGCTGTTCCGCACTCGGACTCAACCCCGTCAGCTGCAACCGCCGCTTGGCCGCCACAAAATCTCCTGGGGTGAGCTCCGGGAGGCTCGCCGTTTTGGTTTGCCACAACCTGCTTTCGGATTCCTCGAGGGAAATCCCCCACTCCTTTAATACGGCAGAGAAAAGCTCAAACGCCTGATCGGGTCGCAGGTAGTCCAGCCGGATTTTGAGATCGAACCTGCGGAATACGGCTCCATCCAGGGTTTCCACCAGGTTGGTGCAGCAGAAAAACAACCCGTCGAAGGACTCCATTTGCACGAGAAGCTCGTTTACTTGGGTCACCTCCCAGGAGTGGTGCGCTCGCATCCTTTCCTGAAGGAAGCTGTCCGCCTCATCCAGGAGAAGGATCGTTCTTTCTTCCGATGCCTCCCGGAACATGGAGGCAAGCCCCTGTTCCGTTTGCCCGACATATGGCCCGAGGATGTCGGAGGCACGCCTGGTGAGTACAGGTCGATCGAGTCGCCCTGCCAGGTAATGAACGAAAGCCGTCTTCCCGCTCCCCGGCGGCCCATACAGGCATACCTTCGCATTGGGCCGGGTGTTGCAGGCACGCACCAGCGACTCGAGATCGAAATCGGCGTTGGTAAACCGCAGGTCGAAGGGATGAGATGCCCGGTTCACTCGAGCCTGCACTCTCCGAAACCCCATGGCCTTTTGAGTGTTGTCGATCAGGCGGCAAAGGGTGCTTTCAAGACTCTCCTCATCCGAGATGCCCGCAAGCCGGGTCACCTTGACAGCCTTCTCGATATGCGAAGGGGCCAGGTATTCGTTGCCGGCCATTTCCTCGATGCAGCCGTCCTTCACGGGAAGGTCGGAGAGGATGTTCTCGAGGATCCTTCTGCGCGCTTTTCGCGGCGGCACGGACATTTCAAACACCATGTCGAAGCGCCGGACAAACGCCGCATCCATCTGGTCGACTCGATTCGTGATCCAGATCCCGGGAACGGGATTGGTTTCAAGGAGTCGATTGGTCCATCCTTTGTGAGTACCGGATTTGAGGGTCGGGACCAAAAGGCTCTCCCATGCCGGGAAAACGTCTTCCATTTCGTCGAAGAGAATGAGACAGTCCTTCCGTCTTGAAAAGAGCCGCTGGCAGAGAAGATAGGAGCGGAAGCGGCGGCTTTCGTCGAGAGCATCTCCATCCTCGTCCGTATTGCTCACCTCGTAGAGCTTCAACCCAAGGTCCCGGGCTGTCAACCTGGCCAGTTCGGTCTTCCCGGTGCCGGGAGGTCCATAGACCAGGATGTTTACGCCGCAGGTTCCGGACTTAACGGCGTTTGCCAGGAAGGGGTAAAGGACCTCGATGTCGCTGTTCAGATGTTCATAGTCGGATCGATTCAGCTGGGGCGCCGGAGCCTTTTGAAAATAGAGTGAGAGCATGGACTCGATTTCTTCGTTTGGATCCTGGAGGGCTCCACACAGCCCATCCAGCGGTTCGAGACGCTGGTAAATGCACATCGAGCTTCCCCGATCCAGTTGGAGAAGCCCCGTGGAGCAAAGAGGGCCGTCTCGACGAAAGGCCTCCCGGACCTGGGGCAGTTTCAGCTTCAGGATTCCGGCGAGTTCATCGAAGAGCCTGTGGATACTGATATCTCCAAGCTGGTCGGTGGCTGTTCTCAGTCCTGGCTCGTCCCTCAAAAGAAGAGAAAAGATGAGCACCTCCCGTTCCGATTCCGAAAGGCCGACCATTCGGGAAAGACGTTCCACGTTCCGGAGGAACAGGCCCTTGCGCACCCCCGGAGATGATTCCAGTTCCTTTAGTTTGAGCGAAAACTGTTTCTTCAGCTCTCTTCGAGAGATGTCGCTCCCGATGAGATGTTCGACTCGCACGGCCCGCAGGATCTCCTCGTCTTCCCAGTCGTGCATGGAGATGAACTTGCTGGAGGCCCTGGGACGCAACAGCGCCCTCAGAGTCCAGGTTACCGCCAGTTGTTCCACATCGTTCAGCTTTTTTTTCGGCATGGTGCTCTCCTCCTGCCCGGGATTCCTTCACTTTGCCTTTGCCCCTATTGCTTTACTCTGCGAATATTAAATCATCAGGCTGACAAACCCCTGTCGGTCCATGAGAAAGAAAAAGAGGATGGAGATATGCGCCTTCGGGAGGGAAGAAATCGATATCAGGTATGACAGGGAGGTGTCGGTGAGGAAGCGTACTTTTTCGAGCAAAACCCTGGGAAGAAGACAGGCCGGAGCGGATCTTTCGGGAGGAATGCCATGACAGGAAAGTTCGACCGTCTGCTGAGGATATTGAACCTGTTGGACCAGGACAACTCCTGCACGCTCTCGGGGCTTGCAGAAGAGCTCGGAGTGACCGACCGGAGCGTGCTCCGGTACATGAAGTCTCTCAATGAAGCCGGCTTTCCCATCGTTTTTGATAAAGACCGGGGAACGTACGCCTTCACGGACGGCTTCAAGCTCAAGAAGGCGCGCCTCAACGTGGATGAAACCCTGGCGCTGGCCATGGCAAAAAAGCTCCTGAGCACTTTGGGGCAAACATTCGACCGGGCTTTCGAGAGCCTCGAGACGAAAGTGCTCGAAGTCGCCAAGCCGCGCACCGAATGCCTGCCCTCCTCCGCCTTCGTAGTGACCGGCCAGGAAAAGACGGAGGGAAAAGACATCTCAAAGCTTCTCAAGGATCTTGCAAAAGCTGCCGTTGAACACTGCCTCGTTCACCTAACCTATGAAAGCCTGTATGCCGAAGAGATCACGGAAAGGGATATCGAGCCCTACTACCTTTTCTTTTCATCCGACGGTTTCTGGAATCTCAGGGCCTATTGCCGCTTCAGGGAAGGCTGGCGGACGTTCGCTCTGGACCGGGTGAGGGCCTGGCAGCTGCTTGAGAGATACTTTGTCCCGCGGATATTTGCCGATGAAGTCGGCAAAGAAATATCTCAGGGCTTTGGAACCTACCTGGACGGGGAACCCGTAAAAGTGGCGGTGCGCTTCAGCCCCGAGATAAAACCCTACGTCACCCGCAAAACCTGGCATCCTTCCCAGGAGAACAAAGATCTTGCCAATGGGTGGGTCGAAATGCGCTTTGTGACCACGGGAATCGAAGCGGTCAAGCACTGGCTCTATCGCTGGATACCCCATGTTCGGGTGATCGAACCCGACGAGCTTCGACGGGAGATGATCGAGGACCTGAAGAAGCAGAAAGACCTTCTTGGGAAATAACGGTCCCATATCTAAAGCCGGCGATTCCTCCCCCCCCGGAAAGCGGCCCCGGGAAAGGGGCTGCAACAGGGGTTATCCGGCGCATTCTCCGCCCATCCCGTCTTTAGATGGGTCTCGGAGTTATATGGGGCATCTCTCAACTTTTCCCGTGCTTTTTGGGTCCACGCCGGGAAGTGTTTCTCCGAAACCACGTCCGGGGGGATCGGTTCCTTTTTCTTCCCTGGGATGAATACTCCCGGGGCGGAACCATGGCGGGGACCGTTCTCGAGATTCGTTCCCGGGGTGAGGGTTCCGGGGAGCCCCTGCTTCAGTCCCGGATGATTTTATCGAGCTTGGGGACGGACCGGGGATCGTTCCGGCTCATGTACCGGCTTTCACCGTGGCGAGCCGTGACGTTTTCATAGACTCCGTCGTCCCTGCGGACGAGTTTCGTGAACCCGAGATCCCGGAGTTCGGAGTCGGTTTTGGGTGTGCGGATGTTGACCCGGGAAATGATCTTGCGCACTCGGCCGCCGCAATTGGGGCAGCGGCTCAGGGGTTCTTCCCGGATCTCCTGCCGAACCTCGAAACACTGACCCCATTCACAAGATACTGCCTCATGTTCGTACTCGTAGACGGGCATCGTTTTCTTCCTTCCATCGATCGATCAAGCATGATGCCGATCCGGCCCAGGTTCTCCCCCGCCCGGGAACTCTTGCCGCCTACAATCCGCTGAACTCCTGCAAGGCTCCCGGCCTCTCATCCGACGGCAAGAACAACATCGAGGCCTCCGGAGAAAACCCGGCCTCTTTCTCGACCCGGGGATGGGTCTTCAAAAACAAACCCCACATTGTACTTGTCAATGGAACCGGGCATCTCGAAAAGCTTACGATATGGCCTCGATGGAGCGGCAAAGCCGCAGGAATCCGAAGCCTTCGATCGCCGCGGGCGGGAGCGGCCGTGGATTCCTTTCCCCGGTGCCGGGCGCTGCAAGGTGCAGCCCGGATTCTCAGGAAGAGGAAGAAGACCGTTCGATGAGCACCCGGTCCGTGCCGTTCTTTTCCACCAGGAGCACATGAACCTGCTCCTCGTCGGCGGTATCCAGGGTCACGCCTACAAACTGGGCGCAGATGGGCAGCTCCCGGTGCCCGCGATCCACCAGCACCGCAACCCGCACTCTCTTGGGCCGGCCGTAATCGATCAACGCGTCCAGGGCCGCTCGAATGGTTCGACCGGTGTAGAGCACGTCGTCCACCAGCACCAGTTCGAGATCGTCGATGGGAAAGGAAAGATCCGTCGCCCGCACCAGGGGTTGGGTATGCAAACGGGTCCAGTCGTCCCGGTAGAGATTGATGTCCAACGACCCCACCGGAACAGACAAGGCGAATTTCTCCCGGATGACGGATTGAATTCTCCTGGCCAAGTGTACTCCCCCCGTATGGATTCCCACCAGGGCCAGCTTGTTGGAATCCGGGGATTTTTCCATGATTTCCCCGGCCAACCGCTCGAGCACTCGTTGAATCTCATCCGCTTCCATTACCACCCGTGGGCTGTTTTCTTTCATCGTTTATCCCCGTTTTTCCAACCCAAACCCCGTTACTCGGGATAAAGGCCCGTCCGCAAGCCTCTGCGGACAAAGATGAGACCCTTCCACGCGACAGCATCGCACCTGTTAGACACCCCAGTGATTCCCGGGCGTTCCCATGTCAGGCAGCCGCCGATCGAAACGGTAAAAGCAAAGGGGCGCCTTCGCGGCACCCCTGTCGATTCCGAAATCGGTCCTCTGTTTCAATCCGCCCAATGGTTGAATGAGCCGTGAACTGTAATTATTGGTCGTTCGTAGCAGTTTTGCTCAAAATTGTCAACATTTTGTGCTAGGTTTGCCCCGACCGGAAACGGCCGCAAGGCACCCGGCCCGTTCATGAGAAGGTCCTTCTCCGATGCCGCCCCGGAGAACCTCGAATCTTTCGCCGGACCGGGGGCCTCGATGCCCTGGAGTCCTGCGGGGTCTTGATTTCTGTGTGGGCACGTTTCATCTCGGCGATTTTGCGGGGGACCCGGCTGGTGCCTCCCACGAGACATAGCCCGAAGAAGGACGAGAAGGGAAGGAAGTCCCATGAGTTGTTTTCGATCCCTATTCGCACTCTGCCTCCTGACCACTGCGCTGGTATCCGCATGTGCTCACTCCACACCCAGGAAAGACACCGTTTTCCAAGCCTCGACCATCAGCGCCCTCATGGAAGGGGTCTATGACGGCGAAACCACGTTCGGGGAACTGAGAAAACACGGCGACACCGGCATCGGCACCTTCAACGGCCTGGATGGCGAGATGATCGCCGTCAACTCCCGGTTCTTCCAGGTAAAATCCGACGGCAAGGCGTACCCGGTGGAGGATTCCTCGCGCACCCCCTTTGCCGTTATGACCTTCTTTCACCCGGACCGGACCTTCTCCCTGGATCAGCCCCTCTCCTACAAAGAACTGGAAGCCCGCCTGGACCAAGCTCTGCCCACTCAGAACTTCGGCTATGCCCTTCGCATTACCGGATCCTTTGCCATGGTCCGGACCCGCAGTGTCCCCCGGCAGACCCCGCCCTACCCGCGCCTGGTGGAGGTGGTGAAGACCCAGCCGTCCTTCGATCTGCAAAACGTTCGCGGGACTCTCATCGGCTTCCGGTTTCCCGAATACCTGCGGGGAGTGAACGTTCCCGGATATCATTTTCATTTCCTAACCGAGGATACCGGGCAAGGAGGCCACGTCCTGGACTGTCGGCTGAACCGGGTGAAAGTCGAGATCGACGATCTCTACGAGTTCAACATGGTCTTGCCCACGGACAGCCGGTTTCAGCAGACGAACCTGACCGGGACCTCGGCGGCCGACGTTCAGAAGGTCGAGAAGTAGATCCCGAGAGACCGGGAAGGGAAAGCCGGCGAAGTTTCCGGACGGTGATGCTCACCGCACCGAATTCACTCTCCACCCGGCCGTACAGCACATAAGCCCGCTCATAATCCAGGTCCCGGCAGAAACGCCGAAAGGCGTCAGGGAAGAAAACCGTTTCATAGATGGCCGTCCGGTCTTCCAGGGAAACGAATTCCATGGATTCCCCGTCCCGGGTCAGTACCTCTTTGCGGGTGACGGGCCAGCCTAAAACCCACACGTCCCGCCCCACGTTTTTCTCGAGATCCGCGGCGGCGACAACGGGAAAGGGCAGTCTTTTCACGGCGGATTCGAACAGGGCCAGGGGATGGACGGAAAGAACGAACCCCAGGGTTTCCTTCTCCTGTTCCCATCGCTGCTCCGGGGTGTACTCCGGGAGGGGAGGCACCTTATCTGCAAAGGAAGGGCGTTCAAAGGAAAGGTTCCTCGAGGCCGCTCCCCGGGAAGCCCCGGCAGAGTGCCCCCTCAAGGTCGCTTCCACCATCCACAGGATTTGAGGACGAGTCGGAAAAGTTCCCGGAAACGGCGCCACGTTGCTGCCGTGAAAGCCGGAATCCGGGTTGATCCGGGTTTTCCGGCTCCCGGCTCCGACCGGCGGGGCGGAATCGAGGTGCGCACCGAGGGCTTCCTCGAAACGGCGGAGGGTTCCCCGGGCCAGGGCGTCCAAGGCGCCGCTTTTCGCCAGGATCGCTCCTTCGGCAGGGGTCGAATCCGTTCGGCGGAAAAAATCATCCAGGGAAGAAAAAAGTCCGTTCTTTTCCCGCTCGTCCAGGATTTTTTCCAGGGCTTCCCGCCGCACGCCCTTCAACTGCTGCAGCCCCATGCGAATGACCCTCTCCTTCCCCCGGTAAGCCCAACGACTCTCGTTCACATCGGGACCCAGGACGGTCAATCCCATGCGCCGCGCTTCGGAAATGTAGGCCCGGGTGCTGTAGTAGCCTCCCCCGTTGCTCAGGACCCCGGCCATGAATTCGGCCGGATAGTGAGCCTTGAGATAGGCCGACTTGAAGCTGACCAGGGCATAGGAGGCCGAATGGGGCTTGCAGAAGGAATATCCCGCAAAGGAGATGATCATCTCCCATACGGCATCCGCCACATCTCTGCCGATGTTTTCCCGGGCGCACCCCTCGTAGAAACGCTCCCGGTAGGCGGAAATCTGCTCGGGGCTCTTTTTGCTGAGCACCTTGCGCAGGCCGTCCGCCAGGGCCCAGTCGAATCCCGCCAGGACCCTCGCCACCTGGACCACGTCCTCCTGGTACGCCAGGATCCCGTAGTTTTCGGCCAGGAGCTCCTCGATCCTCGGGTGCAGGGGTTCATAAGGAGCCCCGTGCAGCCGCCGGATGTATTCCCGGATGTACCGATTGGCCGCAGGTCGGATGATGGAAGAATGAAGGGTCAGATGCTCAAAGTCTCCCCGGCGGGTCTTCCGTTGCAACTGGCGCATGGCGGGAGATTCCACGTAAAAGACCCCCATGGTGGCCCCCCGGGCGAGAAGATCCACCGTGGCGGGGTCCTCGAGGGGGTTGAGCAGGGCGTAATCCAGGCTTTTCCCCGTGTTTTCCCGGATGGACTCGATGGCATCCCGGATCACCGCCAGGGAACGGTTCCCCAGCAGATCGATCTTGACCAGCCCGGCCCTTTCCGCCTGGTCCTTTTCCCATTGGATCACCCGGACCCCCCTGGCGCTCCTCTGCACGGGCACATACCGGGAAACCCGGTCGGGCACCACCACGATGCCGCCGCAGTGGACCGAAAGATGCCGGGGAAGGGACTCGAGGCGGGCGGCCAGCTGCATGATTTCCGGCCAGGGAGGGTCTGGAACGAATCCCTGGAATTCGGGATGGGTATCCACTCGATCCCGCATTTCCCCGGGTCGAGTCCAGAAGCTCATTCTTCGGGTCACGTTTTGGATCTCGGCCGCGGGCACTCCGTACACCTTGGCCACCTCGCGCAAGGCCGCCCGGGCTCCGAACCCCACGTGATTGGAAACCGCAGCCAGCCGCCCGGGTCCGTAGAACTGCGTCAGTTCTTCCAAGAGGCCGTCCCGCTCGTCCCAGGGAAAATCCACGTCGATGTCCGGATGGTCCCGGCGATGAGGGTTCAGAAAGCGCCCGAAAAGGAGCCGATGACGGATGGGGTCCACGTGGGTGATCCCCAGGAGGTAGCCGACCAGGCTGGCCGCGGCGCTTCCCCGCCCGCAATGGATGGGACGGCGCCGGACCATGTCTTCCACCACCAGGAAGTAATCCACGTATCCCTTGGACCGAATGAGGTCCAGCTCCTCTTCGAGGCGTTCCTCGACGGCGGCGCTGGTCTGTCCGTAGCGCCACGAAATTCCTTCCCGGCACTTTTCGGCAAGAAGAGCGAAATGATCCTCCTGCCGGTCCCGGTAGCGCGGAAAAACGGCGGGAAAGTCTCCCCAGGCCGTGTGACACTGCCGGGCAAGCTCTTGGGTGTTCGCCAGGGCCTCGGGGCAATGAGGAAAGTGCCGGGCCGTTTCCTTGGCGGACTTCAACCACCGGTCCGGCTGGACTACCTCCTCGGCCGGGAGAGTGGTCAAGGTCCGGTTCAGATGAATAGCCCGCACCAGGCGATGGAGAGCATAGTCCTCGGGATAGGCGAAGTGGACGGCGTTGGTGGCAAGGGGGGGGATCTTCATGGATCGGGAGATCTCGAGGGCACTGCGGCCGGCCGGCCCCGGCACGACCTCCACCCAGCACTGAACCCTGGAAGCCAGGGCTTCGAGCAGCCGGGGGACCGCGCTCAGCACGGCAAGGTCCCGGGGAGCTTTTGGAACGTGGGATACCAGGGAAAAGCGATCCTCGAGATGCCGGCGGGAAACCAGCTCGCAGAGAAGCTCATAACCCCGGGGGGTTTTGGCCAGGAAGACGGCGGATTCCCCCGGGGCATCGAGGCACACTCCCACAACGGGACGAAGGTGGTGGCGTCGAGCCGCTTCCAGGAAACGGACGAGCCCGTAGAAGCCGTTGGTGTCCGTGAGGGCCAGGGAGGAAAACCCAGCCTCCGCCGCAGCCCGGCACAAGGCTTCCACGGAACTGACGCCCCGCATCATGGAATAATGGGAATGAACATGAAGGTGTACAAAAGATTCCATCACGGGATCCTTCCTATTCCCCAGGAGACGGCCTGCCGCCCGAAACGCCGCCGAATCCGATCCATGGCTTCCTGCAGCTTCGGGTCTTCCTGAACGGGAGCCTCCTCCCACGGGAAGAGCTCCATCTGGCGGAAGGGCATGGAGAATTCCCAGAGCTCCAACACCATGCGGCGGACGGCCACCCGACGTTCCAGGAGCCGGGAAAGTATCGGCCGAAGAAAGCGGAACAGGCGACGGTCCACCTCCCGGGGGATGGGCGGCAAGGAATGCCGGCGCCGAGCGGCGACTCCGTCGGTATAGTGAATTTCCAGGGCAAACTTCCCCGGATGCCGGTTGTGAGCGCGCAAAACCCATCCGGCTTCTTCCACCAGCCGAAAAAGAGCCGCCTCCAGCCGTTCCCGCTCGATCTCATCCCGGTCCATCCGCCGGGCAAATTGAAGCCCAGGAACCCGCTGGAAGGGAAGAACAGGGTTGGGATCCATCCCCCGGGCAAGTTGCGAGAGGCGAACGCCCATGGTTCCGAAGACCGCCGTGAGGTCCTGAACGGACAGAGCCGCCAGCTGGCCGATCCGGTGAATATTGAAGTCGGCCAAGCGGGAGGTCGTCCGGACCCCCACCCCGGGAAGGGAAGTCACAGGAAGGGGTTCGAGGAAAGGAATCTCTCCGCCGGGGAAAATACAGTTAAGATCCCCAGGGTCTACACAGTTGGCCGCCACCCGGCTCACCAGCTTGTTCGAGGCAAGTCCGATGCGTGCCCGCAATCCACGCTGCACCTCGAGCCGGTACTCCAGGGTGCAGGCCACGTCCGGAGGCGGACCCCACAGGCGCCGGGTGCCCGTCAAATCCACAAAATAATGCCCCGGAAGGGTCCCCTCCACCAGGGGAGAGTAACGGCTCAATTCATCCAGGTTCTTCCGATGCTGCTCCCGATAGAAGAATGGGTCCGGCGGGACGACCCGGAGCCTTTTGCAGGACCGCCGGGCCTGAGAAAGGACCATCCCCTCCCCAAGACCTTCCTCCCGGCCAAGGCGGTTGACTCCCTGGATAAGGGCCCGGGGCCCGGGTTCCGCCAGGGCGAGGGGGAACCTTCGGAGCTCCGGGCTGCGCAACTCCTCGAGGGTGGCGTAAAAATCCGGGATGTCCAGGTGAACAATCCGCCGCTCCATGGAGGCTTCCTTTTCACCTCTCCTGCTCCCGCACGGGCCGCACCGAACGTGAACGATAATGGCGCAGCAATCCCACGACGATTCCCACCAGTTCCACGTCCTCGGCCGGAACGCGGATCGGTTTCATTCGGCTGTTTGCCGGCACCAGCTCCACCTCCCGGCCGTAAGGATGGAATTTCTTGACCGTGGCCTCCCCCTTCACAAGAGCGACCACTGTCTGACCCCGTTCCGCATGGCTCTGCTTGGAGATGATCAAGATATCCCCGTCACGGATTCCTTCCTCGATCATGGAATCCCCCTTCACCCGCAGGGCAAAATTGTTGCCGCCTCCCAAAAAACTCTCGGGCACCTCGATCACCTCGGGGACCTCGATGGCTTCGATGGGAATGCCGGCGGCAACGGTCCCCAGAAAGGGGATGGATGCCGCCTCCGTGCGCAGAGGCCGCAGCTCCAGGGACCGTTTTCGGTTCCCCCACGGGCTGGAAAGGGCCCCCCGCTGTTCCAACTGTTTCAGATGCTTGGAGACCGCGTTGAGGGACCGAAATCCCAGGTGACGGCGAATTTCCTCATAGGAAGGAGCACAACCGTGTTCCTGGATGTATTGTTTCAAGAAGCGGTAGACCCTTTCTTGGGCGGGTGTGAGCATGATTCTTTTCCCTCCCTTTGCGGAACGGGGCTTTTCGTTCCTTTCCCCGGAAACAAGCCGGCAGTGAGACAGGGTTCGAGAAGGAATTTAGGTGAAGAAAAGGTGAAAGTCAAGCATGAAAAAGGAGGGACGAACGCCGGAACCCGGAAGAAATCCCGGATACGGGATTTCTTCCGGTAGGATGGATCGATTGGAAACCTCGAGGCCGCAGGATCCGGTGCCGGAAGACTTCTCCGAGCTTTCTCGACAGGCGCCCGGCAAAACTTCGCCTCGAACCGACAAGCGGAGAGGTTTCTGCCGGTAACTCGACCCAAGATTTAATATTTGTCGTATGAAGATGCCCGGGACAGGCCGGCAGAACCGTACACCCGGCCCCGGCAAGCAACACCGGGGCCGTTCCCGCGAGAAGTGGATGTGGGATTTTTCCTGTTGTACTAGCTCCCGTCCAGGGCGTGTCGGACGGCCCTGGCCAGGTGCTTCATAACGAGGGGCTTGGTGATGAACTCCCGAAGCCCCATGATCCGCGCCTTGTCCTCCGACATCAAGTCACTGAAACCGGTACACAAAATGATGGGAATGTCGGGGCGAATGAGCATCATCTCCCGTGCCAGCACATCCCCGGTCATATGGGGCATGGTGAGGTCGGTAATGACCAGGTCCACGGAATCCCGGTGGGTTCGAAAATACTCCAGGGCCTCCAGGCTATTCGTCAGCGCCACCACTTCGTACCCCAAATGCTCCAGCATTCTTCGCCCCGAGTCCGTCAGCGGCTTCTCATCATCCACGAACATCACCCGTTCGGTCCCTCCCGAAATGGAAGGCTCAAGCTCCTGGCGATCCTCGCCTTTCTTATCGATTTGAGGGAAATAGATCTGGAAGGTGGACCCTTCTTCGGGCTTGCTTTCCACGGTGATCACCCCGCCATGGCCCCGGATGATTCCGTGAACCACCGAAAGCCCGAGGCCGGTTCCTTCTCCCTTGGGCTTCGTGGTAAAATAGGGCTCGAAAATGCGTTCCACTGTTTCCGGATCCATACCGCACCCCGAGTCCCGAACCGTCAGCCGGACATAAGTCCCCGGTTCCAATTCCGGGTGGGGCACAGGCACATGCCGGGGGAAAACCACCTGGTCCAGTCCGACTTCCAGGAAACCGCCCTCATCCCGCATGGCGTAGGCGGCGTTGGTGCACAAGTTCATGAGGACCTGGTGGATCTGAGTGGGATCCCCCATGATTCTGCCGATTCTCCCGTCGATCTCCTGCCGGATCTCGATGGTGCTGGGAATCGAAGCCTGGAGAAGCTTGATGGTTTCTTTGACGATGGGGGTGATGTCCAGGAGGTTTCGGTTCTGTTCCGACTGGCGGCTGAAGGTCAGGATCTGGCGCACCAAATCCTTGGCCCGATGCCCTGCTTGAAAGATTTGCAGGAGATCCCTCCTGAGAGGATTGCCCTCGGCCAACCTATAGAGGAGCAGTTCCGAGTACCCCAGGATGGCACCCAGGATGTTATTGAAATCATGGGCGATTCCTCCGGCCAGGGTGCCGATGGCCTCCATCTTTTGGGCATGCCTCAGCCGGGCTTCGAGGTTCAGCTTCTCCTGCTGGGTCTTGCGAATGACCGAGAGATCATGATTGTATACCACAGAGCCCTTGAAATTCCCGCTCTCGTCGAAGATCGCCTTTTCTTTTCTCCACACCGGCAGGACGGACCCGTCTTTGCGTACAAGCTCCACTTCCCTTTCGAAACAGTCTCTCCCCTCGCTCCATGCAGGACCGGCTCTGAATGAGGCCTTTCCGGCGGAAGAAAAGAAGTCTTCCGCTTTCTTTCCCACGATTTCCTCGTAGGAGTAGCCGGTCATGATCTGCTGAGTCTCATTGCAATCCACGATAACCCCTGCGGAGTTCAACACCTCCACCCCGTCGGGTGCCGCCTCGAAGAGAGATTTGTATTTTTCCTTTTCGCTCTCCAGGTCCTTGTTGATCTCGCGAATCATGTTGTAGAGCTGAAAAGTCTCGATGGCGTTGGAACTATTGAGCAGAACAATGGACAGCAGGTAGAGGGAAATGTCCGGGATGTCCATGTTGTCTTTTTCCATCACCCCCACAAACATCCCCCGGATCCTGGAGCTGGTGGCCATGACGTGAAGAATGATCTGTTTCTGCTGATCTTTGCTGATAAGAATCACCGGTCGTTTTTCGGTGAGAGTCCAGGAAAAGGTGCCGTTTTCGATAAAGTGGTCCACCTGTTCCTGGATATAGGTTCGAAATTCCTCCGGCTTCACGCAAGTGAGGATGAAATCGTTGGAGTTGGGCTCCACCATGAAAAAGGCGATAGCCTGGAACTGGATCAGGCGCAAAATCCTCGCCCCGGTTTCCTCCAGAATGATGGAAATATCCTCCATCCGCGTGATGTTGGGCTGGAAATCTCCAAGGGATGCCGCCATTTCCAGGGCATCCAGGGTAAACCGATTGAGCTCCTCCAGGTAGTTGATTCTCTCCTGGTAGAACCGTATACTTTGCTTTGGAGTCGCTCTCTTTCCCACTTTCTTCATCCACCCGAAAGTTACAGTAAGAAACGGCGCAGTCCCTGGAACTGGCTCTCTGTTTGCTGGACGGTCAGCACAAGGGTGTTGACGGACAACCCCAGGAAATCCCATACACTTTGATCCAGGGGCGGCACAAAATGTTCTCCGCTTGAACCGATTCCCAAGGAATTCACGATGATGTCCGCCAGGTGTATGATGGAAGGTTCCGTCGGATCTTTGGCGATCATGGGTGCATGGTGGTGGCGGGTGGCCGTCTCGAGGGATACGGGCAACCGCCATTTCTTCAGCAGCATCCCGCCGACCTTGCCATGGTTCCAGGGCATCATTTCATTTTCCACCTCGTTGAGGATTCTCTTGTCCGTCCTGGCCCGGAGAAGAGCGATCCGTGCCTTATGGGGCATGTGGTTGTAGAGCACCAGGCGCCCGATGTCGTGAAGCAACCCGCCTACAAAGAGTCGTTCGGTATTCAGGATGTTTTTGTGACCGGCCAGGATGCGTGCCACAATCCCGCAGGCAATACTGTGTTCGAGAAAGGACTTCATATCGATCAGGTCGCAGGGAATCCCCCTGAAAATACCGATGACCTTGATTCCCATGGCCAGGGCGGTCATCTGCTTGGTTCCCACGATCATGACGGCCCGGGACAAGGTATCGATCTTGTGGGGAAACCCGTAAAACGCACTGTTCACAATCCTGAGAAGTCGGGCCGTCAGGCTCGTGTCCCTGCTGATGACATTGGCGATTTCTTTGGGCGAACTGGTCGGTTTGTTGATGGTTTCGATGATCTGATCCAGGATGATGGGGAGGGTGGAAAGTCGCACTTCTTTCTTGAGAAGTTGAGCGGGATCCAAAAGGTCCAATCCCTCTTCGGGTTCTTCCCCGTTTGTTTCATCGGGGAAAGAGGAGCCCGTTTTCAGGATCTGGTGAGACCGTCCTCCTGAGATCTCTTGGGCCTTCCTTTGGATGCTGAGCCGAAGGAGTTTCCGGTTTACGGGGTGTCTCCGGTCCACCAGGAGGAACCGTTCCCCGCAGGCCGCCTCCGCCTTCTTCCAAGCGTCCGGGTGGATTTCGGGCGCCGCCTGCACGTCCTCTTCGGTGGGCTCCACCCCTGCAATGTCGGCCTCCACCACCCCCCAGATCTTGAGGACCCTCAGGTGCTGAGTCGTCAGCCGAGTTCCCTTCGCCAGCAGAAACCGCCCGTTCCTGGCCCTCAAATCACTGGCCAGAACCATGTCCGGTTTCAATTCCGTCAAGTTGAGGATGCCCATAATTCTATCACGCTTCCAAGGAAATTAGGAAACCACCGTCTACTCCTGCCGAATCCCCGGGTTTGAGAGGCGATGCCCCTTTTCAATGCGACAACTCACGGACTAGGACTGTGCGGCGGTCCCACGGGAGGAAATGAACGGGCTTGATTTTCAACCCATCCCGGGAGCATGGTCTCTGACTGTTCCACCGGCCGCTTGGTCTTCTAAATCGGCTTTTTTTGAAGGATACACGAGTACTTTATCGAGGTCAAACGGAGCATGGAACTCCGATATGAGGAATTGCACAAGAGGGGGAGGGGTTGGTAAAGAGAAATGAGCGACTGGCTGCAGGAGGAATTTGGAGGGATAAGGTCGGTGTATTGAGCTGGATCTAATCGCGGGGTTTTTGGCTTTCTTTTCGGCACCGGGGACGGGAATGCCTGAGCCGTCCAACGTTTGATACAATCCATTGCAGCCTCACCCCCCGATTCCCAGTGGCATGAAGTTCGTGAAGTCGCCTTGCGCTTGACAGAAATCGACGAGGAAATTATCAATGAGCATTCAACGCACGGAGGAAGAGAATGCAAAGGGTACCCATCACCAAGAATGGATTCGAACGGCTGAAAGCTGAATTGCAGCGGCTTCAGAAGGAAGAGCGACCTCTCGTCATTCGCGCCATCGAGGAGGCCAGGGGCCACGGGGATATCAGTGAAAACGCCGAGTACGAAGCGGCCAAGGAAAAGCAGGGGTTGATCGAGCGGCGTATTCTGGATTTAACTCAAAGATTGAGCGAGTGCGAGATCATCGAACCTGCCGACGAGAACAACGGGAAGGTGATGTTCGGAAGCACCGTGGTCATGGAAGACCTGGAAACCAACGAGGTCACAACCTTTCGACTGGTGGGTCCTTACGAAGCGGACGTTGGTTCCGGGACCATCTCCGTGACTTCCCCTCTGGGGAAGGCCCTTATTGGAAAAGAAGAAGGGGACGAAATCAAGGTTCAGACCCCCGGAGGAATTCGCAGTTTCGATATTCTGGAAGTGCATTTCTAAAGATCCCGCTTCCTTCGCGGGAACCTCAATGCATGGAACCTTCCTTTCACCTCTGGAGAACAGTTCCGGTAGACGGGAAAAACCAGGGGACCCTGAAAAACGGGGGCTGATCCTCCGGGGGCTGGTTTTCCACCCTGGAACGAGGCCGCAAAAGGGGTTGACAGGACCCCGGGAGTGGGCTATAGAGCAGCGTCGCACGGATGTTTGGTATCCCATTCGGGGAAAGCGGTAGAACTCGAACAAATGCAGGAGGATCGAGCGTTGGCCAATCATAAGTCAGCCATTAAGCGCGCCAAGCAGAGCGAAGCGCGTCGCATGAGGAATCGTTCCAGAAAAACGCGCATGAAAACCGCCATCAAGAATCTCGAAGCCGCCATTCAATCCAAATCGGCGGATGTTGCGGTCGAGCGCCTCAGGGAAGCCATTTCGGTCATCGACAAGACTGCGGGCCACGGGGTCATTCACAGGAACAAAGCTTCCAGGAAGGTTTCCCAGCTGACGAAGAAAGTGAATGCCCTTCAAGCCGTTTGATTCCTCCACCCTGCATAGTCCTCTGGAACAAGGTCCGGGCCCTCAGGGAGTGATCCCTGGGGGTCTTTTGCGTGCAAATCTGAGGACCAGGCTCTCCAGGACCCGATCCGCCGGCAGGCCCGTGCTTTTCAAGGCCAGGTCCGTCTCCCGCAGCGCCTCGTGGATTTCCAGGAGATCGGCTTCGGAAAACCGGGTTGCCTCCCTGGAAAGATTCTTGACCAGGTAGGGTGAAAGCTTCAGTTTTTTGACCAGGTCCTCCGTGGACCAACCCTGCTCGATTCCCGCCTTGATCCGCCATAGAATCCGAACCTGCCTGGCCAGCATCCCAAGGATCCCCAGGGGGGCCTCTCCCAGGAGGAGCAGGCTCCTTAGAGACGTCAGGGCCTTGTGGGTCTCATGCCGGCCGAGGTATCGCAGCATCTCGAAGACCGTGAAAGATCGCAGGGAACTCACTACTTCCTTCACGTCTTCGGCCTCGATACGAGTGCGGGCCCCCACGTATGCCGTCAATTTTTCCAGTTCGTGTTCCAGGCGAAACAAGTCCACTCCGACCTGTTCCACCAGGAGCACGGCCCCCTCGAGGGTCAACTGCTTCCCATGGCGTCGCGCACGTTCCTGGAGCCACCGGGGCGCCTCTTTCTCGGTGGGGGTTTTGAAGTTCACCACGGCACCCACCGAGGCCACACGGCTCTCCAGGGATTCCAGCCCCTTATTCCGAGACGCCTCCAGGACCAGACATCCGCAAGTAGAGGGAGACAGCAGGTAGGAGGTCAGGGTATCACGTTCCTCCCTGGTCCATGATTCCACACCCGCGATCATGATGAGGCGCCTGGGACCGAACATGGGGATGGTAGAAAGCTTTTCGATCACATTCGAAGGGGAACATTCCCCGGCACGAAGCCGCTCTCCGTTGAAACGGCGGGCCCTTTCGGGGACACACTTCTCGACCAGGTGATTCCAGGCTTCCTCCATCAACAAGGCAGCTTCCCCGAGGAAAAGATACACCGGGGCGATGGTTCCCCTGTCGATTTGCTGGTGGAATTCGGCCGGCAACATGGTCAGAAACTGTTCAGGAAGCGGTCATGGATACGGCTGGCCATTTCCTTGGCAAGGAACTCGAGGACTGCGCGTCGGTTTTCAAAACCGGTGACGGGATTCGGGTTCACGGGGCTGACATATTGAAGGAATACCTTGTAGTAGGTGAAGTTACGATCCTGCCAGAGGATGGTTCCGCTCTGCACATCCTCGCAGCGGATATCGAGGGTGAGGTACAGGCGCGATTCAATGGACTGGTCCGCATCCAGGTGAGACACGGCCGAAGCGTAAATATTCTTGATGGTGCCTCGAAAAATCGCTTCCGCCTGTTCCACCGGCACCACTTCCATGGACCCTTTCTGGAGAAATTCTTTGCGGAGGGCGGAGGCGAAGAGGGTTTCCAGTTCGGGTTCCGTTGTCTTGTTTTCGAACAGGGGGATGGCAATCCGCCTGAGGCCGGGACGAGGCCCCGATCCCTCGCCGGTGAAGTGGTACCCACATCCGTTGAAAACCAACAGCGGAACCAGGCAGCACAGCATCAGGAACCTCGGATGCGGCTGTTTCATGGTTTTTCCTCCTTCACACCACGATATTCACCAGCTTTTTGGGAACCACGATCACTTTCCTGGGGGACTTCCCGCCGAGAAACTCCCGGACCCTGGTATCCGCCAGCGCGGCACTCCTGACCTCTTCCTCCGAGC
Organism: Syntrophobacteraceae bacterium; assembly: GCA_018053185.1. Classification (GTDB taxonomy): domain Bacteria; phylum Desulfobacterota; class Syntrophobacteria; order Syntrophobacterales; family Syntrophobacteraceae; genus JAGPLX01. The sequence continues at coordinate 7,832 of JAGPLX010000030.1, read as the reverse complement.
TGTTCGACGGCAGGGTAATCCGGCTCCTGAGTTTTCCGTTCACCTGGACCACGATCAGCATTTCCTCCGCTGTCAGCGCTTTTTCGCTCCATCGGGGCCAGGAAGCACGAGAGATGCTCCCCGGGTGCCCCAGGGCCTGCCAGATCTCCTCCGCAATGTGGGGCACGAAGGGCGAGAGCATGAGGACCATGGATTCTGCGGCTTCCCGCATGACGGGCCAGAAAGGATCTCGCCGGTCCTTGGTTTCCAGGACCTGCTGCATGAGATTCACCAGTTCCATAATGGCCGCTATGGCCGTATTGAGATGGAACCGGTCCCGAATGTCTTCGGTGACCTTCTTGATGGTTTGGTGGGTTTTGCGGTGAAGCTCTCCAAGGGGACCAGCCGGTTCCTCGTTTTCTCTCAAGGTCCCGGCCGCTTTCAAGGAAGGCAGGTTCTCGAATACCAATCTCCACACGCGCGAGAGAAACCGGGAAGCTCCCTCCAGCCCCTGATCACTCCATTCCAGGTCCTTCTCCGGGGGTGAAGCAAAGAGACAAAAGAGGCGAACGGTGTCGGCCCCGTAGGTTTCGATCATCTCATCCGGGTCCACCACGTTCCCCTTGGACTTGCTCATTTTTGCACCGTCCCTGATAACCATCCCCTGGGTCAGCAGTTTCTCGAACGGTTCGTCCAGGTCCAGGTAGCCTATGTCCCGTAAGACCTTGGTAAAAAACCGGGAATAGAGAAGATGAAGGACCGCGTGTTCGATCCCCCCGATGTATTGATTCACCGGAAGCCAGTAGGCCGCTTTCTGTCGGTCGAGAGGACCCCGGTCGTAGTCCGCACAGGTAAACCTTGCGAAATACCAGGAGGATTCCACGAAGGTGTCCATGGTATCGGTTTCCCGCCTGGCCGGCCCCCGGCACCTGGGGCAGGAGGTGTTCACGAAGGATTCACACAAAGGCAGCGGTGAAGCACCGTTGGGTAAAAGCTCGATGTCCGTGGGCAACAGGACGGGAAGGTCCTCTTCCGGGACGGGTACGATGCCGCAATGGGGACAGTAGATGATGGGGATGGGAGCCCCCCAGTACCGCTGCCTCGAGATTCCCCAGTCGCGCAGACGGTATTGCACGGAAAAGTCCCCGAGATTCTTTTCCGCCAGCCACGCCGTGATGGCATTCCTTCCCTCTGCGGAGGTCATGCCGCTGAAATCCCCCGAATTCACCAAAACCCCGTCTTCTTCGAAAGCCGCCTCCAGGCTGTGGACGGAAGGAAGGTCGCCTCCCCCGGACGGTTTGATCACCACCCGGATGGGGAGTCCATACTTTCCGGCGAACTCGAAATCCCTCTGATCGTGGGCGGGCACGGCCATCACAGCCCCCGTTCCATATTCCATTACCACGAAGTTGGCCACGTAAATGGGGATTTTTTCCCCGGTTGCCGGGTTGATGCAGTAACTTCCCGTGAATACTCCCTCCTTTTCCAGCAGCTCGGATACCCGGTCGCTCCGTTTGGCCTGTTTGGTTCTTTCAACAAAAGCGAGCACCTCCTTCTCCCGGGGGGTTCCCTTGCAGAGAGCTTCCACCAGGGGATGCTCCGGGGCAAGACTCATAAAGGTCGCTCCGAAAAGGGTATCGGCCCTGGTGGTGAAAACCGTGATCTCTCCCCCGCCGGAAGCCAGTGGGAACAAGATTTTGCTTCCATGGCTCTTGCCGATCCAGTTCCGTTGCATGGTCAGCACTCGTTCAGGCCATCCGGGCAACTTGTAGGTGTACTCGAGCAGTTCCTCGACATATGCCGTGATCTTGAAGAACCATTGTTCCATTTCCTTCTGTACCACCGGCTGGTCGCAACGCCAGCAGGTCCCTCCCTCGACCTGCTCGTTGGCAAGCACAGTCCGGCAGGTGTTGCACCAATTCACGTAGGAACTACGGCGATAGGCCAATCCGCGATCGAACATCCTCAGGAAGAACACCTGTTCCCACCGGTAGTAAGAAGGATCGCAGGTGGCAAATTCCCTCGTCCAGTCATAGGAAAATCCCAGCTTCTTCAGCTGGGACCTCATGTAATCAATATTCTCGTACGTCCACCTGGCCGGGTGTGTTCCCGCTTTGATGGCCGCATTTTCGGCCGGCATGCCGAAGGCATCCCACCCCATGGGATGGAGAACGTTGCAGCCGTTCATGGTCAGGAACCGAGCCACCACGTCCCCGATGGAATAGTTCCGAACATGCCCCATGTGAATTCGACCCGAAGGATAGGGAAACATCTCCAGCAAGTAGTATTTTCCCTTGGATGCATCTTCCTTGACTTCAAAAAGCCCTTCGGCGTTCCACCGATCCTGCCACTTCTTTTCGATGTTTTTGGGCACATACCGTGAATTCATGAAACCCCTTTTTCCCGTTCGTGCGCGGGATCCGCTGGAGGTGCTCTCCCGGAGAAACGTTCGCCCCTCGATGTCTCAAGCCATGGAAATGCGGGGATTTTCTAGCACAGGAAGACCGTTTTGGCAACCTCGACCCTGGGTGCCCGCGGTTGAATCCCATGGAAGAGGGCAGCTGATGAAAGCAGGTGCGTCCTTCCGTGTCCCGGACATCCGTTCCTCGATTTTGTTGGCCCGGAGACCGGGTTTCATGCTAGAGTGCCCCGGGTGTCGGGAAATAATCCAGCCAATGGCTGCGACGAGGGTCGTTCATGTCGTTCAAGAGAAAAGACGTCCTGGGTATTCGTGAAATGGAGGCGGACGAGATTGAACACATTCTGGACCTGGCCGCATCTCTAAAGGAAATCAATCTTAGACCCATCAAGAAAGTACCGACCCTTCGGGGCAAGACCGTCATCCACCTCTTCTATGAACCCAGCACCCGGACCAGGACCTCCTTTGATATCGCCGCAAAACGGCTGAGCGCGGATACCTACAGCATTGCGGCTTCCACCAGCTCCCTGGTGAAGGGAGAGACCTTTTTGGACACCCTGAAGAACCTCGATGCCATGAAACCGGATGTGTTCATCGTTCGCCACCCGGCCTCCGGAACTCCTCACCGCCTGGCCCGGCACACTCCTGCCTCGGTCATCAACGCGGGTGACGGCATGCATGAGCATCCCAGCCAGGCATTGCTGGACATGATGACCATCCGGGAACACAAGGGAAGACTGGAAGGCCTCACCGTGGTCATCGTCGGCGATATCGCCCACAGCCGGGTGGCCCGATCCAACATCTGGGGGCTCGGCAAGATGGGTGCCCGGGTTATCGTCTGCGGCCCCCCCACCCTCATGCCCGTGGAAATCGATTCCATGGGGGTCCAGGTGTGCCATCGGGTGGAAGAGGCCATTCCCCAAGCGGATGTCCTCATGGTCTTGAGGCTTCAAAGGGAGCGCATGCAACAGATGTTGTTGCCCTCGCTGCGGGAATACTGCACCTATTACGGCATCAATACGGCAAGGCTGAACCGGGCCAAAAAAGACGTTCTCATCATGCATCCGGGTCCCATAAACCGCGGGGTCGAGATCAGTCCAGAGGTGGCGGACGGTCCTCATTCGGTGATCCTGGACCAGGTCACCAACGGTGTGGCTGTGCGAATGGCCCTGCTCTACCTGCTCGGGCAACGGTAAGGACGAGGCTCGGGGCGCATTTCCGCTTCTCACCTCCGCTGGACTTTTATTCGAGGGACGCGGGGGATGGAACGAGGGGAAGGAGCTTATGGAATGGAGGGGCTGAAAGGTCCCGGCAGTTACCTGTTTCGGGGCGGGCGCGTCATTGATCCCATGAACGAGCTGGACCTTTGTGCCGATGTGCTGATTCTTAACGGGCAACTGGCCGAAATCCGTCCCCGGATCGAGTTGGGGGCGGAAAGATATGCCGAAATCACCGAAATCGACGTGGCCGGGAAATGGGTGGTACCCGGGCTCATCGACATGCACGTCCACCTGAGAGAACCCGGAGAGGAATATAAGGAAACCATCGCCAGCGGCACGGCCGCCGCCGTGGCCGGAGGATATACATCGGTTGCGTGCATGCCCAACACTTCCCCTGTGAATGACTGTGCCGCGGTCACCCGATTCATCCTTCAAAAGGCAAAAGAAGAAGGATCCAGCCGGGTTTTCCCCGTCGGGTCCATCAGCAGGGGGCTGCAGGGGGAATGCCTCTCGGAATTCGGAGAGCTCCGGGATGCGGGCGCCGTAGCCGTTTCAGACGACGGTCGGCCCGTCATGAGCAGCCTCATGATGAGAAGGGCCCTCGAGTACGCCAAGGCCTTCGACCTGCCGGTCATCAGTCATGCCGAAGACCTGCATCTCTCCGAAGGAGGCCTCATGAACGAGGGTCCCGTCTCGAGCCTTCTCGGGCTGCGAGGCATCCCCACCGCCGCCGAAGAGGCCATGGTGGCCCGGGACCTGATCCTGGCAGAATGGACCCGGGGTCGGCTCCACATCGCTCATGTGAGCACGGCGGGGTCCGTTCGGCTCATTCGGGAGGCCAAGAGGAGGGGAGTGAATGTCACCGCGGAAACGGCCCCCCATTATTTCACCCTGACGGATGAGGCAATTCTCTCTTTCGATCCGGCATTCAAGGTCAACCCGCCTCTTCGCCGCATCGAAGACGTCCGGGCCATCAAAATCGCCCTGGCGGACGGTACCATCGACGCCATCGCCACGGACCACGCGCCGCACAGTGTCGTCGAGAAAGACGTTGAGTTCGAATACGCAGCCAATGGAATCATCGGCCTGGAATCCGCTCTCCCCCTCATCCTGGATCTGGTGAGAGAAGGAACATTGAGCCCCTCGGACGCCATTGCCAAGATCTCTTCCAATCCCGCTCGAATCCTCGGTTTGCCCCTGGGGACACTTTCCCCGGGAGATCCGGTGGACATGACCATTTTGGACCCCGACGAGATCCACCGGCTGACTCGAGAAACCCTTGTTTCCAAAGGCTGCAACTGCCCCTTCGTGGACAGAGACCTCCAGGGACGAGCCCTGATGACCTTTGTCCACGGTATCGTGGTTTACTCCCGACTGAATTCATGAGCGCATTTCCCGAGAGCCGAGCCAAGATTCTTGTTGTGGACGACGAACGAAGCATGCGCGAATTTCTCGAGATCATGCTCCAAAAGGACGGCTATTCCGTTCAAACGGCGGCCAACGGCCAGGAAGCCCTCGACCGGATTCGACAAGGTCCCTTCGATTTGGTGATCACCGACATACGAATGGAACCGGTCGGGGGACTCGAAGTCCTCAAACGCTGCAAACAGCTTTCGCCTCACACGGTGGTCATCATCATCTCCGCCTATGCCAGCACCGAAACCGCCGTCGCCGCCATGAACGAAGGTGCCTACGATTACCTGCCCAAACCCTTCAATATTGACGAGATGCGGGCAGTGATCCGGAACGCCCTTCAGACCAGGGGGGTCGAAGATAACCGCCCTCACCGGGAAGAAGACGGCCCCCTTCACTTCGGCTGCCTCATCGGCGAAAGCCCCGCCATGCGAAAGGTGTACGAACTGATCAAGCGCGTGGCGATCACCTCCAGCAATGTGCTCGTCACGGGGGAGAGCGGCACCGGAAAGGAACTGGTCGCCAAGGCCATCCATCGACAAAGTTCGAGGCGGGATCGACCGTTTGTCGTGGTCAATTGTGGAGGCGTTCCCGAATCCCTCATCGAGAGTGAGCTTTTCGGGTACCGGAAAGGGGCCTTTACGGGGGCTACTACATCCCGGAAGGGTCTTGTGGAAGCAGCCCAGGGAGGGACTCTTTTCCTGGACGAAATCGGAGAGCTGTCTCCCGTGCTCCAGGTGAAACTCCTGCGCCTGGTGCAGGACAAGACCATCAAGATGATCGGAGATACCGAAGACATCTCCGTGGACGTTCGAATCATCTCGGCCACCAACCAGGACCTCGAAAAGATGGTGATCGAGTCCACCTTTCGGGAGGACCTGTTCTACCGGCTCAATGTTCTTCCCATTCGCATTCCCCCCTTGAGGGAGCGGGCCGAGGATATCCCCATTCTGGCCCAATACTTCCTGGGGAAGTTCCGCAGACAGTTCGGGAAGGACATTCGCAAGATCTCCTCGTACGCAATGGACATTTTGAACCACTACGATTTTCCCGGAAATGTCCGGGAGCTCGAGCACATCATCGAGCGGGGAGTGGCCCTCGAGTCATCCAGCATCATCCTTCCCGACAGTCTTACCCTGGCCACGTACAAGAAGGGCCGATCGTCCCCCCATGCCGGCCTCCCGCCTGTCTTACCCCCGGAAGGAATGAACCTGGATCAATATCTCGCGGATATCGAAAAAAAGCTTCTGCTGCAGGCACTGCAACAAACCCACGGCGTCAAGCTCAAGGCCGCGGAGCTTCTCTCCATCAGCTTTCGATCCTTCCGGTACCGACTCATCAAGTACGGCCTGGCGTCCGAATCCGAAGAAGAGTAGACGAACGCCCGGATCTCCGAATTCCCGAACATGCGACTCAACCAACCCCAGGATGATTCCCGATGGGATCGGTTTGAAACCGGGGTCATGGAGCCTCCGTTTCGATTCGAGCACAAGAGCTCTCGATCGTTTCATCCCCCCGAAGCCCAAACCCCGCAGTTGAGACGGTTGCCGGTTGAGATACGTTTCCATGCAGGTTTCCCCCTCTTTACGGGTTGAAATTCGCGGACCCAGGGGGCGACCAGGAGAATCGCATCCTTTGGAATGAAATTGCTTGACCTTCCCATGGACTTCTAATACAGGGAACGGGTGTCAAAAATAGTGTTCGAGGATTGGAGATCACGGATGGTGAAAAAGGGCATCGACGACGATCAACTGATGGAAGAGTTCGACGAAGACGGCGGGATCGAGTACGACCAGTCGGATGAGCTGGACTTTACGGGAGAGGATGAACTGCTCATCGAGGAAGGTGAGGAAGAGGACATCAGCCCCTCCGTTCTTTACAAGGGGGTGTCCAGGCCCAAAACGGACGAGGACTGGCGCCAGCTCCTCCTCGACGCAAGCAGGGACGGGGTCCCGGAATACAGAATGTCGGATAGTTACAAGGAAGGAGACCTGATCATTCATCCCTCCTTCGGGCTGGGAGTCGTCAGCAAAGTCATTTCTCCCAGGAAAGCCGAAGTTATCTTCGAAGACAAGAAGAGGCTTATGGCGATGGGCATCGTACCCACCGGTGATGCTCCGGCGGGCGGCGGCACCGAACGCTGAAGGCCTACCTGTCGGGTCCGGCCGTTTTCAACGCCGGGGCCAGCCGTTGACGGACCCGGTCTTCCAGAAACCGATGAATCGACGGCGTCCCCGCGATAATATGGCCGTTCAACAGGTACTCTCCCTTTCCCCAGAAGTCGTCCACCGTTCCCCCCGCTTCCGTCACCAAAAGGCTTCCCGCCGCCACATCCCAGGGAGCGAGGCCGGCCTCCCAGAAGCCGTCCACCCGGCCCGCCGCCACGTACGCGAGGTCCAGAGCGGCGGCGCCTGCCCGCCGAATGCCGCTCACCTGGAGAAAAACGGACTCGAAGGTGGCCAGGTAGGGGCCCAGGATTGTTTTCATTCGAAAGGGAAACCCTGTGGCAATGAGCGCTTCTTGCAGGGGGAACCCTTCCCGCACATGGAGCCGTAGACCGTTCAGATAGGCTCCACACCCTCGCCTGGCGTGGAAAAGCTCTTGTCTCAAGGGATCCAGAACGAAGCCCAATAAAGGCTGCAGGCCTTCATAGACCGCCACCGATACCGCCACGAAGGGAAATCCGTGGATGAAATTGGTCGTTCCGTCGAGGGGATCGATGATCCAGTGAATGCCGTTCCCGATGGGACCCATGTGAGTCTCCTCGGAGACGAGCCCATGGTCCGGGAAATTCTTCGAGA
>JAGPLX010000029.1 GCA_018053185.1 Syntrophobacteraceae bacterium | reverse complement strand
GAGATCAACCTTCTGGATTTTTTTGTGCTTCTCTTGAAGCGAAAGCGGTTCATTCTTGGCGGTGGGTTGGGCATGGCGGTCTTGGCCTTTGTCGTATGTATGGTCATGTCACCCATGTACTTCGCCATGTCTCAATTGATGCCGCCTCAACAAAGCAGCGCCTCGGCCGCCGCTCAAATTCTGGGACAACTCGGGGGACTCGCCGGCATGGTCCTGGGTGGCGGTAGCGGTGCCGTATCGGTGAGCGACATGTATGTGCAAATCTTGCAATCCCCCGCCGTGCTGGACCCCGTCATCGATCGTTTCGATCTGAAGAAGCTATACGGTTACGATACTTACGTGGATACGCGCAAATACCTTGTGGACAATATCCTGACGGCGGAATCGGACCTCAAAAGCGGCATCATTCTGGTTGGAGTCTACGACGTAGATCCCAGGAGGGCTGCCGACATGGCGAATTCATTTGTGGCCAATCTCAAAGACCTTCTCGAAAATCTGGCAACCTCCGAGGCGGGAAAAAGAAGAGTTTTTTTCGAGGGACAGCTGAAAAAGGCCCATGAAAACCTCAGGGAAGCCGAGGCGGCCCTCCAGGGCTTCGCTGAGGCCACCGGGGCCATCAAGATCGACGACCAGGCCTCGGCGGTCCTCCAGGGTATCACGAGTCTGAGGGCTCAGGTGGCTGCCAAAGAGGTGCAGCTCAAGGTAATGAGGACCTACGCCACCCCCAACAACCCTGATCTCAAAATGGTCGAGCAGGAACTCAACGGATTGATGGAACAACTAAGAAAGCTCGAGGAGAAACAGGAGACCGCTTCGGCGGACGCCATCATCCCGACGGGGCAGATCCCCACGGTGGGAACGGAGTATATTCGCAGGATGCGGGATTTCAAGTACAAGGAAATGCTGTACGAATTGCTGGTGAAACAATACGAGGCGGCGAGACTGGATGAGGCACGGGAGTCCGCCGTGGTGCAGGCCATCTACCCTGCAAAGCCTCCCGACAAGAAGGCTAAACCCATGATGATCTTGATGGTGGCACTTTCGGGCGGCCTCGGGATCTTCCTTTTCACCTTCTCCGCAGTGGTTATCGAATCTCTCCACAAGGCGTTCAGAAAGCCGGAAAACGACGGACGTTTCCGGGAGATGAGGAGGTTCCTGCGGTACGTGTAACCAAGCGGCACCCGCGTTTTGTACCATCCACATCACCGTCGGCCCCGGGTTTGGCCGACGGTTTTTTTTTGTTCAATGGGATGTGGATTCGAGAAGGTGGCGGATTGCCCTGGCGGCTGTGGAGCGGTGAAAGAGCATCCCGACGTGCGAGAGAGGGGAGGATTCTTCCTGCTGCCAACTAGAGGACCTCGGGCGCAGCGCCTCGTTTGGCAAAACCATGTTGTCTAGGGGGGAATACAGGGCGAGGCAGCGCGTATTTAGATCAGAGGGCTCTTCTTCCAGGGATTGGATGAGCGGCCCACGGTAGATCAAGCTCCGGGCGAGTTTTCCCACCCCGAAGACCGCCAGCTTACTTCCCTGGTGAGGAGTCCCAAGGGTGACCACGGCAGCGGCATGGATACGCGATCCATACCGCTGAACAAGCGCCCGGCTCACAAGTCCCCCCAGGCTGTGTCCCACCAGCATGACCGGTTGACCTGGAAATTTTCTGCCGACCTCCTCTACGAAACGAGCCGCCTTTGCGAGAACCTCCTCGAAGGAAGTATTCCAGCTCGAGTAGTTCATGGCAAAGACGTTGGCAAACCCTGCCCTGCGAAGCCACCACCGGTAGAGCACCCAACCGCTGGCATTGTGGTACAGCCCATGAATGAGAATCACGGGAGGTAGAAGGCAGGAAGGGTCCAGCTCGGTCTGCTTCACCTTCCGCCAGTAGCCCCATGGGTACAGAAGCACCACGGCCAGCATGGAAAAGATGCTCCATAAGGCCGTCCTGAGTATCATCCTTCCCACATGTCCACCGCTCAAATGCTCGAGGTGTCGTCGGTGGTTGCTCCACGCCGTTTCGTACCAGAAAAGCACCGTGGTGAGGAGTGCCACGTTGAAAAGCACCCCCAACAGGACCACGACTCCGAGGAGAATGATTTCAGACATATCTCCTCATCCTTCTTTCCTCGAAAAAAAGTGTTGGACTTCCAGTAGATCTGCGGTCACCCAGTCCGGCATCCTTTTCTCTCCTCTCAAGACCTGAACTAGGCTGGATTTCTCCTTGTCCGGGCGCCGAAGCACCCAGACGGCATGCATCCCCACACTCATAGCCGGCTCCACGTCCAGTTCGTAGGTATCTCCAACCATCCAGCAATCCTCCGGGGACTCCCCGCACTTGCTCAAAGCCTCCTCGTAGAGCTCCAGGGACGGCTTCACAAAGCCGGTTCGATAGCTCAAAACCACGTAATCCAACCTCTTGACCAATTCGGAATGGTTGTTCGACAGGCCCTGGTAGAAAGGGTGCCAGATGTTTGAAATGACACCCAACCGGATTCCCTGTTCCCCGAGGGAACGAAGCACCGACCCTGCTCCGTCGATTTCCCTGGCTGAGCTCAACTGCTCCGACCAAAGCCCCTGGATTTCCTGGGCTGCAAGTTCTCGAGACACCCCCGGCAGAATGTCGCACAGAGGCTGAACCAGGGAAACGGGGTCCTCGGCTTCATGAGTCATGAGCAGATGTCCCACCGCAGCCGCATGTGCGGGGTCCGTGTGGAGACGGGAACACAAAAGCTTCGGGGGGGACTGCTCCGCCCCGGTCACCAGCGTTTGTCCGATGTCGAAGAAGACTACTCGGGGTTTCTTTCGCAAGAGGTCCTATTCCTGGATGAATTCTTCGCCGCGATCCAGGCAGGCCTCGGCACGAGCCAGTTGCCTCCCGAGATACAGGGCGTGGTTGAGGTCGGAGACGGCGCCGTCTCTGGCGATCTCATGCTGCAAGACGCTGGCTTTCCTTTGTCGATATGTCCGAAGGGTGATATCCCCGTGGCGGTGTTCCACCAGGATAGTGTCCCCATCCAAGGAAATCCTGAAATAGCCCATGGGATCCTCGGAATACCGGCAGTGCCTTTTGTTCGCAATCATGGAAGCACGGTCCATCTGGGCCGTGTCGATGGTGATGGAGTGGCTGAACACTGTGATGGCGCCGCAGTCCAGACCGATCTGCTCGCTCACCATTTTCTGAATGGCTCCCAAACCGCAGAAATTGAAAAGCCAGGCGTCCAATGCATTGTGAGTGCGAAAAGTTCCGGTCAGGGTCAATCGGTCTTGGAACTTGCGAAAGAAGAGGGACACCAGGCAGGGGTGGCCCTTTTCGCTGGTGAGGTCCCTGCGCGGGTCCCAGAGCACCACGTAGCTCTTACGGTCCTCCGGGTCTTCGCGCAACCGCCGCACCACGACCGACAAGGAGTCCAGTTCAAAGTGCACCCTCATGCGATGGCCGTAGTTGTAGGTCTCGTCCGGATGCTTCCCCTGGCTCAGGATGTCCTCTTCATATCGCCGGACCATCTCCGGGGTGTGCCCCGCCTCCCTCAGATACCGAAGGAGCGAGTCTCTTTCCTGGGGGCGTTCCACCACCACCTTGACATTTTGCAGCTCTCTTCTCCCCCCCTTGGCCAGTTGTACGGGGTGTCCAAAGCGGCAAATGCGATGAATGAGTTCCTGCCAGGCAATCAGGGGATCCAATTCGCAAATCGAATGGCCTCGTGGGTTGCTCGGGAAACAGGTAACTCGCACCGTCGGCAATGGGACGATCATTCGGGATGGGATAGGTGCCGGCGACGGCCGGTATCGAGACAGGAACTCTTGAAGTCTCGGAATGCTCTCGGGTTCCTGGGGCTCTCCGACACGCAGAACAGCAGGAAGGCGTTGAAAGTGTTCCGGTCGAACCATGTCGTCCACAATGCGCGAGGTCCCGCGGATGCGCCCACTCCTGGGAGTCTCGCAGCCTGCGGGAACCTCGTACTCCAAAGGTTGGCCGTCCAGGACCTCCAGGCCATCGGCAAAGAACGCCTGTAGCTCCTCCGCCGAACTCGAGCGATTTCGCCCGAAGAGAAGAAGGGTGTCCAGTTGGGGGTTATGGAGAAGGTTGCGCAGAAGTTCCCGAAGTCCGTTGCCGTACAGGGTGCCCAGAACGGCGATGGGGCTCGATCTGGGATCAAGATCCACGCCGGCGGCTTCCATTCGGCGGTAAACGTAGTCGATTCGGGACCACAGGGTGACCATGCCGATGGTTCCCCTGGGATTGACCACCCTCAGCTGATCTCCGAAATGAAGAGGGATGAATTCCATGTCCATGGCAATTTCACTCGATATCCATCGGCGTGGTGGTCCTGCCCAGAAAATCCGTGGGCTGGGTCCTTCTCCTCGAGGTGATGTTCCGGATATCCGAAAGGATGTAGTCGTAGGTCTGGGACGAAATCCTCAGCTGCTCGTAAGTGGTGATTCCCGCTTCCTTCACGGCGTTTTTCCAGAAAGCATCCCGTTCGGGAGCGCCGGACTCGTAGGAGTTTTCGAAATATACCGCCCGGATCCGGGCAGTGGCGATCAGCTTCAGTCAGACGTAACAGGGAGCAAGGGTCGTATAGAGGGTCGCTCCCTCGATGGAAATTCCGTAGCGGGCGGCCTGGGCGATGGCGTTGGCCTCGGCGTGGGAAGCCTTGCAGAAGTTGTACTTGTCCACATCGGGAACCCCTCGGGCCCGCCGGTAACAGAAGGGCTGATCGCCCATGGGAGGGAAATCGATGCAGTGGGGTGCCCCGGGCATGGCCCCATTGTATCCCGTGGAGAGGATGTGGTTCTCCTTGACGATGACTGCTCCCGTGGGCCGGGAGTTGCACGTGGAACGGGAACTCACGATTTTGGCAATGAGCATGAAGTACTCGTGCCAGTTGGGGCGGATTCTGTTCATAAGTTCAATCTCCCTGTACCTTTTTTCGTCTCAGGCAAGATCCGCCCGGACGGATCGGGATCCATCCACCATGACAAATTACAAGACAAGATGTCGCCTCTCCGGTTCCGTCGTACTCCCCATGACCGTCTTTCCCCTGAGCCTTCCCGTGTCGTTCCTCCGCCCTTTGCGAACTAGCGATGTATTGTAGCGCACATATGGTGGGAGCGAACAGCCAAAAGCTTTGTCACCACACTATCCGTTACTGACCCGGTGCGTACCCCGCCCATGGATCGCGGACACGTGAGAATCCCGGGTTTCCACAAGCAGGAAAGCGGCGGCTGTTGTATAGCCGGCGTTTGGACAGGCTGGTTCCCGGCATTGACTCTCCGACAAGGAACCGCTATCTTCTGGGCTCCATCGGGTGACCCTGTGCGATTTTCAGCGAGTCTTTGCTCCGTACCCCTGTCGAAAAGTCTCATGAAAAAAGCAGCCCCTCCAAAGACCCTTGCTTACTACGTAACGGCTCACGGATTCGGCCACGCGGTCCGGTCCTTCGAGATCATTCACGCCCTGCGAGCCAGGGACCCGCAGCTTCGGATCATTCTGGTGAGCGATCTTCCGGAATTTCTAGTGGCCCCACTTATCACCCAAGGACTCGAGATTCGCAAAAAGAGAGTGGATGTTGGGCTGATCCAACTGGACAGTCTTCGGTTCGACCTCGAAGCCAGCTTCAGGGCTGTCCGGGAAATCCACCGGAATGAGAAAGTTTTGGTGGAAGAGGAAGCTAAGTTCCTCCGACGGGAAAGAGTACAGCTCCTCGTGTCCGACATTGGGTTCCTTCCCATTGTGGCGGCGTCCCAGGCGGGAATTCCCGGCATCTGTGTGAGCAATTTCACTTGGCATTGGATCTATCAATTCTACGCCCGCGAGGATCCGCGATGGATTCCCCTCGTGGAATGGATTCGCGAATGTTACCGGCAGAGCACCCTGTTTCTGAGACTACCCATGCACGGAGAGGACCCCGACTGGAGCGAAGGAGTCGTGGATGTCCCGTTGGTCGCTCGTCATGCCCGACTCAGCCCGCAGGAAGTCCGAAATATTCTGGGGTGCCCCGAGGATCGGAAGGTCTACCTGATTGCCTTTTCAGCCCTGGAGCTTTCCCGGGATGCCCTGAAAAACCTGGAGAAAATGGAAGAAACGCTCTTCCTCTTCAAGCATCCCCTGCACTACGACCTGGATAACGGCCGATCATTGGATCCCTACGACCTTCTCACCTATGCCGACGTTGTAGGGGCGGTGGACGGAGTGATCACCAAACCTGGATACGGCATCGTGTCCGATTGCCTGGTCCACGGCACCCCCATGATCTATACGGACCGCGGTGCTTTTGTGGAATATGAAATTCTCGTCCGTGAAATCCACCACCATCTGAATTGGGCCTATTTACCTTCGAAGGATTTGACCGCGGGAAACTGGTCGGAAGCCATGGGAACCATCGAGGGGAAACCGAGAAAGCTACCGAACATCCGCAGTGATGGAGCCGAGGTCTGTGCCGGCAAAATCCTGAGCATGGCACCGTGACACGACATGAGCCTCGGAGTGCGAGGTTCGAGGGGCGGACACCTGGTCCTCCTCCAGCCCTGCGACCAACGTCCCCCATTTCTCGTGAGTTATCTTCCGGTCAAGCTCCCCCAAGTCGGAGTGCATAGCTTGGTCTCCCTCTTCGGTACAGTGCCCCCGGGATGCGGGAAAGAAGGCTTCATCTTTCTTCTCGATACATTTGGGGTAAAATTCGACCCGAGTTCCGAGACTGGGGACGATGACCGCCAATGCGGATTCATTGCGGCATCGGAGAGTGTTGCCCACAAGTGCCCGGGGTGTCTCACGTGCGAAAACACGATCGGCAATGAGACCATCCATCATGCATGTGCCGATCCTAAAAGAGATCGATGAATTTAATCGGTGGAGGCGCAGGACCAGAAAGCCTTCCGGCCTGCTGTTTCCTCCCATCGTTCAGCCAACGGTTTTAAACCCTTATCTCACGCGGGAGATTTATTTGATGTTTCGGGCGTTCGTACTGCTTTTTCTCGCTATCGGGTGTCTTGCAGCCTGTGCTACGGCTCCCCAGAAAAAACCTCAGTCGGAAGCAATGATCGTCGAGGCCAACTCGGCCCTGGCTCTGGTTGCAGAGGAAACGGAGCAGCTATTCCAGGACGTCATGGAGCTTCATCGAGAGGTGAAATCACTTTACGACCATCCGGGGTGGCTGGATATGAAGCAGATTATCGAGATCATGGGTTCTGCCGAAGAGAGCGAAGGTGAGGCGTGCGGGGAGCTTGCGGATGCGGCTGCACGGTGGACTCGTAAGTGGAATGAGCCCTGGGAGGTCCTTTTTGCCCGTTACCTCATGCTGGTCAAACGCTGCAGCATCTTGGAAGCCAGGCGCCTTGCCCTGCAGTCTCGGCTGACGGGGGTTCAGGCAAAGTACATCGGGGCAGCCGCCTTGGAATATGCCAATGGTCGCGTTTCGCGGGGAAAGTCCCTCGAGGATGTTGCGGAAACGCTCAATAAATCCCGGGAAGAGCTCGATGAATCCAATTTGAATTCCTTGGGGCTCTGTGAATGAAATTCACCGATCCGAGAACGATCTACCCGGTGGATCGTTCATTAGAGAGGTTCTTTACAAGCCCTTCCCCGTTATGAGAATCAGTCCATTGTCTATCCGGGCCGTTCTCATTCAAAATTTTTCAAAAACGGCTGATTATCCCCTTGACAAAGCTCCTTTTTTCGGGAAGAAAATTTTTCCGTGGATTGTTCGCTCTTCCCTGTGCACCGCCTGTGACGTTCCCTGCTACGAGTTAATTCGAATCACGCATTTTTCAGACGGGCGCCTGTTGAACAGCCTGCCTGGAGATGTCTCCCTTCGTCCTTCCCACAGCCCTGGCCCAACGTCCCGGTGGTAGTTGCGGTGTTATCATTCCATTCAACCTCAAGGAGGAAATTGTGCCAGATCAATTGTTTCCCGTTCCGGAATCCTGGCGGAAATCGGCCTGGATAGACAACGAAAAGTACCTACAGATGTACAAGGAGTCGGTAGACTATCCCGAACGCTTTTGGGGAGAGCAGGCCAAGCGCCTCGATTGGTTCAAGCCGTGGTCTGAGGTGAAAACCGGCTCCTTCGGTGATCATGTTGAAATCAAGTGGTTCGTGGACGGCAAGTTGAACGTCAGCCACAACTGCCTGGACCGCCATTTAGCCCGGCGCGGGGACCAGACAGCGATCATCTGGGAAGCCGACGACCCGGCGGTGAGCAAATCCATTACTTACCGAGAGTTGCATCGAGATGTGTGTAAATTCGCCAACGTCTTGAAATCCCTTGGGCTTCGCAGGGGTGATCGAGCCACGATCTATCTTCCGATGATTCCTGAACTGGCCGTGGCCATGCTGGCCTGTACCCGCATCGGCGTCATCCATTCCATCGTGTTCGCGGGGTTCTCACCCGACTCCCTGGCGGGTCGGATCCAGGACTGCCAGGGCACGGTGGTGATCACCGCCGACGAAGGATTGCGCGGAGGCAAGCCGATTCCGTTGAAGGCCAACACCGACGAAGCCGTCGCCAAGTGTCCCATGGTCGAAAAGGTGATCGTCGTGAAGCATACCGGCGGACAGATCCCCTGGACAGCCGGGCGCGACCTCGAGTGGGGGAAGCTCATGCAGGATGCCTCCGCAGATTGCCCTCCCGAAGAAATGGATGCCGAGGACCCACTCTTTATCCTCTACACCTCCGGTTCCACGGGTAAGCCCAAAGGTGTTCTTCACACCACGGGAGGCTACCTGGTCTATGCCTCCATGACTCATCAGCATGTCTTCGATTACCACGATGGGGACATCTACTGGTGCACCGCCGACATCGGCTGGGTAACGGGTCACAGCTACATCGTTTATGGTCCCCTGGCCAACGGCGCAACCACGGTGATGTTCGAGGGAGTGCCCAACCACCCCGATTGGTCCAGGTTCTGGAATGTCGTGGACAAACATGGAGTCAGCATCTTCTACACGGCCCCGACGGCAATCCGGGCGCTCATGCGACAAGGGGAAGGACCGGTCAAAAAGACCTCCCGCAAGACCTTGCGTCTCCTGGGCAGCGTCGGGGAACCCATCAACCCTGAAGCGTGGCTCTGGTATCACAAGGTCGTAGGGGAAGAACGTTGTCCCATTGTGGACACCTGGTGGCAGACGGAAACGGGCGGTATTCTCATCACCCCTCTTCCCGGAGCTACGGCCCTCAAACCCGGTTCCGCCACCCGCCCCTACTTCGGCGTGAAACCGGCCATTATCGATCCCGACGGCCACGTCCTGGAAGGTCCTGCCCAAGGCTACCTGGTCATTACCGATTCCTGGCCGGGAATGTTGCGTACCGTCTACGGGGACCACGAACGATTCAAGCAGACCTATTTCGGCGCATACAAGGGGGTTTATTTCACTGGAGACGGCGCTCGCCGCGACGCAGACGGCTACTACTGGATCACCGGACGCGTGGACGACGTCATCAACGTGTCGGGACATCGACTGGGCACGGCCGAGGTCGAAAGCGCGCTGGTTGCTCATCCCTCGGTGGCGGAGGCGGCGGTAGTCGGATATCCGCACGATATCAAAGGCCAGGGAATTTACGCCTATGTGACTCTCAACGCCGACCAGCAGCCTTCCGAGGAATTGCGAAAGGAACTCATCCAGTGGGTGAGGAGGGAAATCGGACCCATTGCGACGCCCGACTATATCCAATGGGCGCCGGGCTTGCCCAAGACCCGGTCGGGGAAGATCATGAGACGAATTTTGCGCAAAATCGCCGCCAATGAAATCTCCGACTTGGGTGATATCACCACCCTTGCCGAGGCCACCGTGGTGGAAGACCTCATCAAAAATCGCCAGGCGGCGGTCCAGGGATAGCGTCCATACCATGGCCGGGGGAGGAGAAGATCTTCCCCGGCCCATCGATCTCATGTCAGGGAAATCTTTTCGTCCAACCCGCATCTTTCCCGATTTCTCACATCGCTCCTTACTCACACAAACGACTCATGAAGGGGGATCCTATTTCCGACCCCGAGAGCGGTGCGCTAGACTCATGCCGCAGGCCTCCTATCGATGCCCCCACGAGCCGGGGGCTTACACCCACCGATGAGAATGCCCGCCCATCTTCTCACAAAGGCGGACGTCCGGTCTCAGGATGCTTTGCGGACCCGGGCCCGGGTTGGAGTGGCCGTAGGTCGACTGAACGGGGAACCACGGGGGCGGCTGAATAACATATTTTTAGGCACCGCGTGCGGTATAATGCACTAACTATGCGGATCGGCCGCCAACGAGGAAACGTCCGATGAGAAGAACGGGTCTTTTATACGACGAGCGATTTTTGCTGCACCTCACAGGCCCCGGGCATCCCGAGTGCCCGGACCGGCTTGCTCTCGCCTGCAACGCTCTGAAGGAAGCAGGTCTCCTGGCGCAACTTACCCTCATCGAGGCAATTCCCGCGCGCCTGAAATGGATAGAGCGGGTACATTCGCCTCGGCACATTTATCGATTCGAAGAGGCGTGCATGCTCGATCTCGGGGAATTGGACCACCCGGATAACCAGATCTGCAAGGACAGTTACGACGTAGCCCTCCTGGCCGTCGGGGGAATTCTCAAGACCATCGACCTCGTCATGACGGGGCAACTGGACAACGCTTTCTGCGCTGTGAGACCCCCGGGACATCATGCAGAAACCAACCGCCCCCTCGGTTTTTGTTACTTCAACAACATAGCCATCGCGGCCAAGTATCTGCAGGAACAATGGGGAATACAACGGGTCGGCATTGTGGATTTTGATGCGCATCACGGGAACGGAACCCAGCAGATCTTCATCGATGTCCCCACCGTATTTTATTACTCCATCCATGAACACCCTTCCTTCTCCTATCCGGGCACCGGGCGGGACTTCGAGCGAGGCATGGGAGAGGGGGAAGGTTTCACTCTCAACTCGATTATGCTTCCCGGACAGGGAGATGAAGCCTGCAAGCAACTCCTGAACCGAGACCTCTTCCCGGCATTCGCCTCCTTCAAGCCGGAAGTGATCCTGGTTTCGGCTGGTTTTGACGCCCACACGGAGGACGACATGTCCAACCTCAACCTGACTTCCGATGGTTTTGCCTGGATCACGGAATGCCTGGTCGAGCTCGCCCGGCAGCATTCAGACGGCAGATTGATTTCCATCCTGGAAGGCGGCTATTGTCTGAAACACCTATCCGACCTGATCAAAGGCCATGTGGAAATTCTGATGGGCAGATGAAACTCGCACACCATTCGGCCAAAGGATGACAAGATGTTCATAGATAAATCCATGACGACGGATGTCGTCTCCATCAACCCCGAGACCAGCATCGCCGAGGCCTCCGAGCTAATGGTACGTAACCGCATTCGGCATCTTCCGGTGACTGATGAAGACGGCAAATTACTGGGGATTGTCACGGACCGGGATATCCGCAGCGCGATGCCCTCGGCCCTGTCCACGGGAGAGGAAGCGGATAGGGAAAGAGATCGCGTTTCCCGGCTCAAAGTCAAGGATATCATGACCCGGCGGGTAGTGACCATTTCCCCCATGCACACTCTTCAGGACGCCTTGCTGTTGATGCAAAGAACGAAGGTAGGGGCCTTCCCGGTGCTCGACCCGGGTGGCAGGCTGATCGGCATCATATCCGTTCGCGACCTCATGCGTGCGTTCATCAACGTGTTGGGCATCGAGGAACCGGGGACATTGCTGGGAATTGTGGTGGAAGACGAGATCGGGCAAATGAAAAAGATTGTCGACGCTATCACCGAAGAGCGTATATCCTTTGGGTCGATATTGGTGGCCCGCCTTTGGGAGGAAGGAAAGCGAGCCGTCTTTCCTTACCTGTTCACTCACAATGTGAGCCGCGTGAAAACAAAGCTGGAGAGCCTGGGATTCACCCTCCTTGATCCCATGCAATGGAGCCTCCACCAGCTGCCCCAAAAGAGGGGAAAGGGCCCTGCTTGAGCATCCGGGGTTTGGGAGCCATGATTTCCGGGTTGGCGAAAAGCATTTCCTTGTGAACTCGTGCAATCAAGGAAGGCGAAATCGTCGGGATGAGGCTGAGTGATAATATTTTGCTTCGCGTGTCAAAAAAGCTTTTTTTACCTGAAATCCGTGAGCTCCACATGAGCAGAGGCTTGCCCTTGTTTTTTGAGGTGCCTTTTGAGCCGGCAGTCCAAATCCGGTATCACAAGTCGGTAGAATGAGGGTTCAACCTCCAGCTTGGAGATGGTTCCGGGAAGAGCCCGAAGCACAACACTTTTTTCAAGAAAAGGCGGGGACCTGCGGTACTACTCCTGCCATGACCACCGGGTCAGTTTGTAGGATCCATCCAGTTTCTCCCAGATCACGGCTGTCGCGAGCACCTGCTTCCCATTTCGATTCACGAGCAGGGTAAGTTCATAGTTTCTCCCGGCAACCACCTGACTACGAGCTTGTTGCACCGAAATCAGCTCGAGTTTTTCCCCCGTTGCGGCAGCCTGGGCGGCGATGGCGTGATGGGCCGCGGATTCGACCCTGGGATCACCGGCCAAGACCTGGAACCATCCTCCCCGCAAAGGGACACGGCGGTTCGGCGTGTCCTCACAGAGCACAACCGAGCCGGCAACAGAGAGCAAGACGGTCAGCAGCAAGGACTTGAACTTCATCGACACCTCCTTGAGACTTGCAGCTGAACGAGAACTGACACAAAGCCCTTCAACGGAGGGGGACTTTCACCCGATGCACGTAGAACAGGAACTCATAGAGAATCAAACTCCCTTTACGTAGATCCTGCGAGTGTGCACAGGTACAGTTACACACATATTGGTCGAGGGCAAGAGTCTTCCACACCAGGAGCGATCGCATGCCCGGAACTCCGATAGAAGGGATAAAGGATAGAGTTGGTACGGAGAAACGAACGACGTATTTCAGGAGGGGGTCTCCAAGTCCGCAGCGTCGCAAGCCACATGGACGTATCCGGGAAAAACGTTGAAGCGGGCCGGATTGCTCAAGACGGTGATTGTTCGGGAGAAAGACCCGGATCTCACGCAAGCAAAGAAGGAACCGAAGGGACCGGCTTCATCGAGGGCGAAGATTGAATCCATCTCCCTGGGATCGAGTGATCATCGAGGGAATTGCACTTGAATCCCGTGGGCCCGCGGGAGATCGCTTTTCCCCTCTGCTAACCTATTGAAGATCAGGATGTGCCGTGCTATGAAATGAAACCTTTTGGACAATCCAGGGAAAGGGGATACGGATGTTCTTGAACCGAATTTTTGGATGGATCTCCAACGACTTGGCTATCGATCTGGGTACGGCGAACACCCTGGTGTATGTAAGAGGCAAGGGAATAGTCCTGTGCGAACCCTCTGTGGTTGCGGTCCGAAAGGATGAACGGGGGGCCAACCGGGTGGTGGCCGTAGGTAAAGACGCAAAACTCATGTTGGGAAAGACTCCGGGCAATATTGTCGCTACTCGCCCTATGAAGGATGGAGTCATTGCGGATTTCGAGGTGGCGGAAGCCATGCTCCGTTACTTTATTCAGAAAGTCCACAACCGCAGGAATCTGGTACGCCCGCGAATCATCGTGGCCATCCCATCGGGGGTAACCCAGGTGGAACGAAGGGCCGTTCGAGAGTCTGCGGAATCCGCCGGCGCAAGGGAGGTCTATCTCATCGAGGAACCGATGGCGGCAGCCATTGGCGCCGGGTTGCCCATTACGGAACCCGTCTGCAATATGGTGGTGGACATCGGGGGGGGAACCACGGAAGTTGCAGTCATATCCCTGGCTGGAATCGTGTACAGCCGATCCGTGCGGGTGGGAGGCGACAAGATGGATCTAGCCATCCTTCAACATATCAAGCGCAAGTACAACCTGCTGATCGGGGAACGCACGGCGGAGCAGATCAAGACCACCCTGGGCAATGCCTATCCCATCGGGGAGGTTGAATCCATGACGATCAAGGGGCGGGACTTGGTGAGCGGCATTCCCAAGACCGTGGACATCAACTCGGATGAGATTCGAGAGTCCATACAGGAGCAGATCGATTCCATCGTGGAAACCATCAAGATTGCCCTGGAGCAGACTCCGCCGGAGCTTGCCGCGGATATTGTGGATCGAGGTATCGTATTGACGGGAGGGGGTGCTCTGCTCAGGAACCTGGATCACCTTCTGAGGTTGGAGACAGGTTTACCCATTACCCTCACGGAAGATCCGCTGTCGACCGTGGTTCTTGGATCAGGCAAAGCCCTGGAAGAGATCGACATCTTGAAGGATGTCCTTGCCTGAGGACAGGACAGGGCCCGCTTCCAGCTTGTTGGGGCAATCTGCGGGTGACAGGGTTTGGGGTTTATGATGGCTTGGCTGCGCCGTTTGCGCGGGACAATTCTCATTCTGGTTTTCCTGGGCGTTTTTTTCTACATTTTCTCGTTGAATTTCCGACCCCCAGATCGGATGGATCTTTTTCAGCGACTGGTGATTGAAATCGCCGCCCCCCTGATCAAGGCGACAAGAAATGTTTCCGGTTCTCTGGAAGACATCATCAAGGAATATGTTTGGCTGAGGCAAACGCGCCGGGAAAACGAGGTCCTGCGAACCCGCGTGGCCGCACTGGAACAGGAGATCACCCGCTATCGGGAAGCCTATGTCGAAAACCTGCGTCTGCGGCGTCTTCTGGACTTCAAGAGCACGACCCAGGCGGAAATGATTGCAGCCCAGGTAGTCTTGCATGATTTGACCGGCTGGTTCCAGACCATCATCGTCGATAAGGGGTTCAAGGACAATATCGAGCCTGACATGGCCGTTGTGAACGATGAAGGCGTCGTCGGGCGGACCCTAGACATCTCCGACCACTATTCGAGAATCCTGCTGATTACGGATCCAGGAAGTTCCGTGGATGCCCTCATTCAAAGGAATCGGGTCCGCGGGATCCTAGCCGGCAAGGATACAAACGGCTGCGTGCTGAAGTTCGTGAGGAGCAACCTGGATGTTCAGGTGGGAGATCTAGTCATCTCCTCGGGAAAAGACGGGATTTTCCCCAAAGGACTCCGACTGGGCATCGTCCAAGGGATCTTCAAAGATCCGGTGGATCTGTTTCAGAAGGTGGAAGTGAAGCCTCTTGTTCGCTTGAGTGCCCTTGAGGAGGTTCTCATCCTGAGGCGGGGTATGACTCTGCCGGACAAACTCGTGGGCGATTGATTGGGAGTGGCGGTGAACGGAACGAGCGGCATGGAGAAGGTTCGGCTTCTTCAAAACTGGCAGTACCTCCTCAAAGTGTCCTTATATTCCCTTCTCCTGCTTTTGCTCCAAGCCGCCTGGAATTCGAGGGTGCCCTCTCCGACCCTGAAAGCGGATTTCCTCCTGCCCATCATGCTCGCGGTTGCGGTGGAATGGCCGGCGGTGGGAAGTCTGGGCTGGGCCATTGTCTGGGGTTTCGTGGCCGATACTCTCTCGGGCAAACTCTGGGGCTTCCACGTGGGGTCTTATGTGCTGTCGATCTGTTTGGTCCACATCGCCGCAGAAAAATTCGAGTTTCAAAACCCATTGTATCAAATGTTCTTTGTGGGGGTCTGTAGCATGATCCAGTCCGTGGTTCTCGGAATGTTTCTATTGCTCGAACCGTCGGGTTCCATGCTGGATGTGACCGCAGGGCGGGATTTGGTTGGGCGTTTCATTTTCACCATGGTCCTGACGCCTTTGATCATAGCTCCCATATGGAAAAATCGGGCTCAGGGGTGACCCGGTCTAAAGAGAGGAAGGGGTGAAATCCACGCTTTTGCAGCGCTGCCGCAGGCATCATGCCCTGGAAAAGGATGGCAAGAAGGCCAAGTGCGACCACTTGCTCCTGGTCAGCTGGGAAATGACCGATGCGGATCTTTTTCAAAAACAGTATGTGCTCCTGATCGGCTTGATGCTCCTCATGTTCGTCATCTTTGTCCTGCGCCTGTGGCATCTTCAGTTGGTCCAAGGCGCCAGGTACCGGTATCAATCCGAAAACAACCGGATTCGGTTGGAAGACATCTCGGCTCCAAGGGGGATCGTTTTTGACCGAAATGGTACGCCGTTGGTGGAGAATCGGCCTGCCTACCATCTGCAGATCATTCGAGAGGATATCCAGGATTTGGACCGCACGGTTCGAGTTCTTGCAGGGCTCTGCAATCGGAATCCCGAAGACTTCTTCGCCGTTATCGAGGCGAACAAGTCTGTGCCGAGGTTTGTGCCCATTCGTCTCCAGGCGGACCTGGATCGGGACTGTTTGGCCCGAATCGAGGCACAACGCATCCGATTGCCGGGGGTGGTGATCCAGTTGGAACCCAAGAGAGAATACCGGTGGAACGGTACTGCTGCTCATTTGATCGGATACCTGAGTGAAATTACGGAAATGGAACTGAAGAGCGGGGCCTATTTGGGTTATTCCCCCGGCGAAGACATCGGGAAGTTCGGGGTGGAGAGCGCCTTTGAAAAATACCTTCATGGAAAGCGAGGCGGACGCCAGGTGGAGGTGGATGCCATCGGGAGAAGAAAGCGCCTCCTGGACGAGGTTCTGCCTATCCCTGGACGAAACCTGTGGCTGACCATCGACATCGAGCTCCAGAAAGTGGCTGAATCCTGCCTGGAAGGAAAAGTCGGAGCCATCGTTGCCATGGATCCCAATGGGGGATCTGTGCTGGCACTGGCAAGCAGTCCGGTGTTCGATCAAGAAAAGTTCATCCGTGGGCTCTCAAAGTCGGAATGGCAGGCATTGAGCAAGGACGCCAGCCATCCCTTGCTCAATCGGGCCATCGGGGCGGCCTACCCGCCGGGGTCCACATACAAAGCTTTCATCGCCTTGGCTGCCCTGAAGGAAGGGGTCGTCAACCCGGATACACGGATTCATTGTCCCGGCTATTATCAGTTTGCCGATAGGAAATACCGTTGCTGGCGGGATCACGGGCACGGTCCCGTGGATGTGGAGCGAGCCCTCATTCAATCCTGCGATGTTTATTTCTACCAGGTTGGAATGAGATTGGGTGTGGATCGCATCGCCCATTACGCCAATCTTTTTGGGTTGGGAGAGAAAACCGGGCTGGGCCTCCACGGAGAGCATCCCGGTCTCATTCCCAGTTCGTGGTGGAAGAAGCAGACGACAGGTATTCCCTGGCAAAAAGGGGAAACCTTGTCCATTTCCATCGGACAGGGCTTCGATCTGGTCACCCCTCTGCAACTCGCAGTGGGATATGCCGCCATCGCCAATAAGGGAAAGGTCTGGCAGCCCTATGTGGTGCGCCGGATCGAAGGGGACGGCCAGGAGAAAATCGACGAACTCGGGGGAAAACTGAAAAGAACGATTCCTATTGAATCGAGGTATTTTGATATCGTCCGCAAGGGACTCATGGGCGTCGTGGAAGACGACAGGGGAACTGCCCATGCCATTCGATTGAAATCGATCCCCTTGGCCGGAAAAACCGGCACGGCTCAAGTGGTTCGTCTGGCTGAGAACGTAAACCGCAAGGCCGCCGCACGGGCACTTAAGGAAAAGGAAAAGGATCACGCATGGTTCGTGGGGTATGGTCCTGCGGACAATCCTCGCATCGTGGTCTGCGCCCTTGTGGAACACGGAGGACATGGCTCGACGGTGGCAGCCCCTCTTGTTCAGAAGGTCATTTCCACCTACTTGTCGGATCCCTCTAGGACTTCCGGTTCCTGAAGGATGCTGTAACATATGCGGTGCTCATGGTCAGGGCTCCTCGGGCAGGGTCAGGCACGAGGGGTTAAAATCGGTGAAAGAGTGCAACGGTCATGATGGATAGGCGTCTGATCGAAAACTTTGACTGGTCTATCGTGTTGGTGGTCCTGGGGGTGATCACCGTGGGCCTGCTGAGTCTCTACAGTGCGATCTACCCCCAAATCCAAGCCCATCCAACCCACAATCTCTTCGTCAAACAACTGATTTGGCTCGCGGTGGGGTTTGTGGGATTCGTTTGTGTCCTGTTTTTGGATTACCACAAGCTCCGCAGCATCAGTCTCTGGCTCTATCTGACCGGAATTGGAATGCTTGTGACAGTGCTTGTGATAGGCAAGGAAGTCAATGGAGCCAGGAGGTGGCTGGAAATTGTCGGTTTTCAGTTTCAGCCCTCGGAACTTATGAAAATTGCTATCGTGATCCACCTTGCATCCTACTTTTCCTCCCAGGAGATTTCCCCATACCCGACTTTCAGAAAGCTCATCTATCCGGCATTTGTCACGGTGGTTCCCG
The DNA here is from genome assembly GCA_018053185.1 of Syntrophobacteraceae bacterium. Taxonomy (GTDB): domain Bacteria; phylum Desulfobacterota; class Syntrophobacteria; order Syntrophobacterales; family Syntrophobacteraceae; genus JAGPLX01. The sequence continues at coordinate 13,335 of JAGPLX010000029.1, read as the reverse complement.
TGCTATTGATCCTGGCCGAGCCGGATCTGGGGACCGCCATCCTCCTGCTGACCGTCTCCGGAACCATGGTATTCTTCATGGGAATTCGCGGGAGATACCTTGTCACTGCAGTGTTGCTGGTGGCTCCCGTCATTTGGCCACTCTGGGAAAAGGTCCTGAAGCCGTATCAGAAAAAGCGGATCCTCATCCTGATTCGTCCGGATTTGGATCCTTTGGGGGCAGGCTATCACATCCGACAATCCAAGATAGCCATTGGATCGGGGATGTCCTGGGGGAAAGGTTTCTTGAAAGGGACTCAAAACAAGCTTCACTTCCTTCCCGAGAAACATACGGACTTCATTTTTTCCGTGTGGGCCGAAGAGTGGGGGTTTGTCGGATGTTTCATCCTGCTGTTTCTTTTCACCGCACTGATTATCCTGTCGTTTCGTGTGGCGCGCAGATCCAAGGATCGCTATGGGTCCCTGGTGGTTGTGGGTATGGCCTCCATTATTTTGTGGCAATCCATCATCAACATCGGAATGGTGATCGGCGTGCTACCCGTAGTGGGAATTACCCTGCCCTTTGTGAGCTACGGAGGCTCTTCCCTGCTCACCCTCTGCGTTGCCATTGGATTCATTGAAAACGTGAGCATGCGGCGGTACATTTTTCAACCTCGTTAAAGGTCGTGGAACCACGGGGGAAGCTCCAGGACCAATTGTGATTTTTATTACTTTTTTGCTTGCCAACATTGTCATCTTGTGCTAACAGCTTCGCCATGTCACACTCTACTGCTGCACCTGAAGACAAGGGCCACGGCAGCCTTTTTTCGTGGTTTGGATGGCTTCTTTGTGCAGAGTTTCTGTTTCATACCGGATCATCTGAAGGGTTGGCGTTTAGCGGGGAAGGGGAAGAATGATCAGCATCAATGAGACACTCTTGGTTCAAATGGTCAACGTTCTGGTTCTGGTTTTCCTTATGAACATGATTCTTTATCGCCCCATACGAAGAATCGTGACCCAGAGGAAGCAGCTCATCCAAGAGCAGGAAAGCGCCATCAAGCAGGCAGATTCCGAAGCGATGGCCATTGTCGAGGAATTCAATGCAAGGATCCGGGAGGCACGTCAGGCCGGACGTCAAAAGATCCAGGAAATCAAAAGCGCAGCCCATGAGTACGAGAAGAGCTTGCTGCAGCAGGCAATGGACGGTGCATCCAGGCAGTTGGCCGAGGTGCGAGCCAGGATCAGCCAAGATATTGGAGCTGCCCGAGAAGAGCTCAAAAAACAAGTCAAAGCTTTGTCTATCGATCTGGCACAAAAAATCTTGGGGAGGAGTCTTTAATTGGGAAAACATGAGGGGGACTAGGATGAAGGAGAACTTACGATCACTTCTGCTGGCCGCGGGCATGCTTATTGCCATGGAAGGAATGGCATGGGCATCCGGGGGGGGCGGAGGGGAAGGCCATGGGCTGAATTGGACGGATTTTGCGCTACGGTTTCTGAACTTTGCCATTTTGTTGGCTATTCTTGTAAAATTGCTCAAAAAGCCGATTGCCGGTTTTTTCTCCTCTCGTCGGGAAGGGATTCAGAATCTTTTGGCGGAGCTCGAGCTCAAGCGTCGGGAAGCTGAGCAGAAAATAGCCGAATACAAGGCTCGGCTGGCGACTTTGGAAGATGAGACCAAGAAGATTGTGGATGAATTGGTTGCCGAAGGGGAGCTGGAACGGCAGAAGATTGTGGAGGGGGCGCATCGGCAGGCTGAGTACATCCGACAGCAAGCTCAATTGGCTATTCAGCAAGAGGTTAAGGCGGCCAAGGAGAGGCTCCAGGAGGAAATCGCCGAGCTGTCCGTTGCTGCGGCGGAAGAGATCCTCAGAAAGAAGATGAAGGCCGACGATCAAGAACGACTGGTGCGTGAGTTCATGACACAGGTGGTGGAGGCGAAGTGAAGAACTTAGTCATTGCCAAACGCTATGCGAAAGCTTTGATGAGTCTGGCCCAGGCTGACCAAGCAGTGGAGTTGTACGGGCTTGAACTGGATCAGCTTCTTCTTCTCATCAAGGAACAACCGACTTTGGGGGATGTCCTCCAGAGCCCCCTGTACCCGGAGGCCGTGAGAAAGTCCTTGTTTCAGGCGGTTGCTGAGGCGGCCCAGATCTCACCCGTGATGACGAGCTTCGTGAACCTGCTCATCGAGAAGAAACGGGTACGACACCTGCCTGAAATTGCTCAGTACTACCGCAAGTTGATCGACGAACACGCCAACGTCGCGCGAGCCAGGCTTCGTGCCGCGACTCCCCTGGCGGAAGACACCATCGGACAAATCGCGCGGACGTTGGAAAAATGGGCGGGGAAAAAGGTGATTGTCGAGTTTGAGCACGACCCCGGTTTGATCGGCGGGGTCACGGCTCAGATCGGCGACATGGTCTTGGACGGAAGCGTTAGGCGACAGCTTCTCAATTTTAAGGAAACCTTGAAGAGGGGTGCGGTGGGTTAAATGGAAATCAGAGCCGAAGAGATCAGCCAAATTATTAGGGAGCAGATTAAGAGCTACGAGAAGAAGGTTGAACTCAGCGAGACTGGACGTGTTCTCTCCGTCGGCGACGGGATCGCCCGCGTGTACGGAGTGGAGAAGTGCATGTCCATGGAATTGCTGGAGTTCCCTACTCCCCATGGGGCTGTCTATGGACTGGCCCTCAACCTCGAGGAAGACAACGTGGGTGTGGCCATCATGGGTGAAGACATCCACATCATGGAGGGGATGGAGGTCCGGCGGACGGGGCGCATCGCGGAAGTGCCCGTGGGAGACGCCGTTTTGGGGCGCGTGGTGGATCCGGTGGGCAATCCCCTGGACGGCAAAGGCCCGGTGGAAGCCACCGAATTCTCCAGGATTGAGAGAATCGCCCCCGGAGTCATCGCCCGGCAGTCAGTGAATGAACCCATGTACACCGGGCTCAAGGCCATCGATGCCATGACCCCCATCGGCCGTGGTCAGCGGGAGCTTATCATCGGAGACCGGCAGATCGGAAAGACCGCCATTGCGGTGGACGCGATCATCAACCAGAAGGAAAGCGGCATCATTTGCATCTATGTCGCCGTCGGGCAGAAGAAATCCACCGTGGCTCAGGTCGTGGAGACCTTGCGAAAACACGGTGCCATGGAATACACCATCGTCGTGGCGGCCAATGCCAGCGACCCGGCGACGCTTCAATACATTGCGCCCTATGCGGGATGTGCCATGGGAGAGTACTACCGGGATCGCGGTCGTCATGCGCTCATCGTCTATGATGACCTGTCCAAGCAAGCTGCAGCTTACCGCCAAGTCTCTCTGCTCTTGAGACGGCCGCCTGCACGCGAAGCCTATCCGGGCGATATCTTCTACAACCACTCTCGGCTTCTGGAAAGGGCTGCGAAGCTGAACAAGGAATTGGGAGGGGGCTCTCTCACGGCCCTGCCTGTGATCGAAACCCAAGCGGGAGACGTCTCTGCCTATATTCCCACCAACGTGATCTCCATTACCGACGGTCAGATCTACCTGGAGCCGGGCTTGTTTTTCGCCGGGGTTCGCCCTGCCATTAATGTAGGGCTCTCTGTTTCCCGAGTTGGAGGCGCCGCACAGACCAAGGCCATGAAGCAGGTTGCCGGGCGTTTGCGGTTGGATCTTGCCCAGTACCGGGAACTCGAAGCCTTCGCCAAGTTCGGAAGTGACCTCGATAAGGCCACTCAAGCCCAGCTCAACCGTGGAATACGGTTGGTTGAACTGCTCAAGCAGCCTCAATACAAGCCGATCCCGGCGGAGAAGCAGGTCATGGCGCTCTACGCAGGCACCAGAGGTTTCCTGGATACTATCCCCGTCGAGCGAGTCAGGGAATATGAAAACCAGATGATTGCTTTTATGGAACGGAAGTATCCTGGGGTTCTAGCCGAGATCAAGGAGAAGAACTTCATCAGCGATGAGTTGGATGGGAAGATGAAGCGGGCTTTGGAGGAGTTTGCCGAGGTCTTTCAGTCATAATGGCGTCACGACGAACCGAGAAATGAGGGAGCAGGGAACATGGCGACCCTGAGGGATATTAAAAGAAAGATCGACGCCGTCAAAAAGACCTCGCAAATCACCAAAGCCATGAATATGGTGGCGGCGGCCAAGTTGCGCGGGGCTCAAACAAACATGGAAAAATTCCACCCCTACGCCGAGAAGTTCAACGAGGTAGTGCGGAGATTGGCGACGGGGGTGGAAGACGTTGGTTCCTATGTGTTGCTCTCGCCCCGAGAAGAGGTGAGGAAAATCGAGATCGTTTTGCTGACGGCGGATCGGGGTCTCTGCGGGAGCTTCAACAACAACTTGATCGTTCGCGCAGAGAAATTCATGCGGGAAAAGCAGGCGGCCGGGATCGGTGTTTCGCTCACCGCAGTAGGCCGAAAGGGAGCTGACTATTTCAGGCGCCGCACATTCGAGGTCAGAAAGAGATTGACGGGGCTTTTGAACAAACCGAGTTTCAGCGATGCTCAAGAGTTGGGTCAGGATCTCATCGAAAATTTTGAAGCGGGAAACTGCGATGAAGTCTACCTGATCTACAGCCATTTCGTGAACATAGTGAAACAGGTGCCGACCCTTGTCCAGATCCTCCCCATCGCTCCGGAGAGGGAAAAGGCCAAGGGATACTTCGAGTATCTGTTTGAACCTTCTCATCGGGCACTATTGACCGATCTTTTACCAACCTTCGTGTTCATCCAGCTTCTGGAGGCCTTATACCAGACCAGTGTGAGTGAGCACGCGGCGAGGATGGCCGCCATGGAAAACGCTACGAACAATTGCAAGGAACTGGTTCGCAGCCTGACGTTGACATACAACAAGGCAAGGCAGGCGGGCATCACCAAAGAGCTCATGGACATTGTCGGGGGTGCGGAAGCTTTGAAGAAAAGGTAGAAGGAAACGGGGTCCCCAGGAGTCAAGGAGGTAGATGACCCATGAATGTGGGAAAAATTGTACAGGTGATTGGAAATGTTGTGGACGTCGAGTTCGAAGAGGGGAAGCTCCCTCCTCTGTTGACGGCTCTCTTCGTAAGCAATCCTGGAATCAGCGACGAGCCGGACAATCTGGTCCTCGAGGTGGCTCAGCACCTGGGAGACAATGTGGTCCGTACCATTGGCATGGATCTCACCGACGGGCTGATTCGCGGCATGATGGTCAAGGACTCGGGAGCACCCATTCAGATGCCTGTGGGGAAGGGCGTGCTGGGCCGGGTCCTCAATGTGGTGGGCAGAGCTGTGGATGGTTTGGGCAAAATCGATACGGAGCGGTTCATGCCCATCCATCGGCCGGCTCCCGCCTTCACCGAGCAGGATACCTCCGTAAAGGTCCTTGAAACGGGGGTCAAGGTCATCGATCTGCTGGTACCCTTCCCTCGTGGCGGCAAGATGGGGATGTTCGGCGGGGCCGGCGTGGGAAAAACCGTGGTCATGATGGAGATGATCCATAACATTGCCATGCAACACGGAGGCATTTCGGTGTTTGCCGGGGTGGGGGAAAGGACTCGCGAAGGCAACGACCTGTACCATGAAATGAAGGATTCGGGTGTTCTACCTCGAGCCGGCCTGGTGTACGGCCAGATGACGGAGCCTCCGGGAGCCAGGGCGCGAGTGGCCCTTTCGGCCCTTACCGTTGCTGAGTATTTCCGCGATGTGGAAGGTCAGGATGTTCTCCTGTTTGTGGACAACATTTTCCGGTTCACCCAGGCCGGTGCCGAGGTTTCCGCTCTCCTGGGCCGCATGCCGTCGGCTGTGGGATACCAGCCTACTTTGGGAACGGACCTGGGTGAATTGCAGGAGAGGATCACTTCGACGACCAAGGGATCCATCACCTCGGTCCAATGCGTGTACGTGCCGGCGGATGACTTGACCGACCCTGCCCCCGCCACAACCTTTGCGCATCTGGATGGTACGGTGGTTCTCTCCCGGCAGATCGCCGAGTTGGGAATTTACCCGGCGGTGGATCCCCTGGATTCCACCTCGCGAATCCTGGATCCCAACGTACTTGGGGAAGAGCATTACAACACCTCCCGGGAGGTGCAGCAAATCCTGCAGAAGTACAAAGATCTCCAGGACATCATCGCCATTCTGGGAATGGACGAGCTGTCCGACGAAGACAAAATCACCGTGTCTCGTGCCAGGAAGATACAGCGATTCCTGTCCCAACCTTTCCATGTGGCGGAGACGTTTACCGGTGTGGCGGGGAAATACGTCAAGATGGAGGACACCATTCGAGCGTTCAAGGAAATCTGCGAGGGCAAGCATGACGATGTTCCCGAGCAGGCCTTCTACATGGTGGGATCCATCGAGGAAGCTCTGGAAAAAGCCAAGCAAATGGCAGCCGCTTAAAGGGAAAAGATGGTGGGCATATGGCCGAGAAAATCCTACTGGAGATAGTCACCCCCGAAAGAAGGGTTCTGAGCGAACAGGTGGACATCGTTGTTGCCCCTGGAGTAGAGGGGGAGTTTGGGGTCTTGCCGAACCATATTCCCTTTCTCACAAAGCTGAAAATCGGAGAATTGCGTTTTCGAATCGGCAACAGCGCCCGTTTTGTGGCGATCATGGGTGGTTTCGCGGAGGTGTTGCCGGACCATGTCACCATCCTTGCTACGGCCGCTGAAGAAGCTGCCGAGATTGACGTGGTTCGGGCCAAGGCAGCCAAGGAGAGGGCCGAGGCTCGATTGCGCGAAGCCAAGGACCGCCTGGAGTTTGCGCGGGCACAGGCAGCCCTGCAGAGAGCCATGGCTCGGCTCAGGATTGCCGAGAAGGTATAATCCATCCAACCATGGATGTGACAGAGAGCCCTTCCCCTTCTGGGAAGGGCTCTCTGTTTTTCTTTACTCTTCCTCGGGCCGGTTCCATAATTAAAAGCCATGGGTAGAAAAATAGAAGATGGTACAGCTTGGCAGAACTTTGCATCCAGTTTCCTACCGCCAGCATGAAAAATTATGCTTACGAGAAATGGATGCTGAATTTTGCCGTTTGGTCGTTACTTGGGACCGTGAGGAGAAAGAAGCGTGTGCGGGATCGTTGGTTATATTGGGGCGGAAGACGGGGTTCCTATTCTGATCGATGGGCTTAAGCGGCTGGAATACAGGGGATATGACAGCGCCGGCATTGCAGTGGTCAACGAACGGAATCAGCTCCAGCTGGTACGTTGTCAAGGAAAGATCGCGTCCCTGGAGCAAAGACTGCGGGAGAATCCAGTCTCGGGTAGTGTCGGCATTGCTCATACTCGTTGGGCGACTCATGGAAAGCCTTGTGAGGAGAACGCACATCCCCACCGATCGGGTCCCTTTGTGGTGGTCCACAATGGAATCATCGAGAATTACTCGGAAATTAAGCGGGATCTGACCTTGAGGGGGTGCCATTTCTCCTCGGAGACCGACACCGAGGTGATCGTGAGGTTGGCAGAACATGAATGGCGGTCTGGAAAAGACCCCTTGACCGCCATTCGAGATACCCTCCGTCAGCTGAGAGGGAGCTATGCGGTGGTATTCCTAAATGAGCTCAATCCCGGAGAACTCATCGCCTCCCGGAAAGAGAGTCCCCTGATTCTCGGGTTAGGACAGGGAGCCCACTATCTCGCATCGGATGTTCCCGCCATCCTGCCCTACACGCGAGAGGTCATCTACCTCGAGGATGGAGATATCGCCATTCTAGCAAGGGACCGCTATGTCATCGAGTCCCTGGACGGAACCCGCTGGGAGCGAAAGATCCAGAGGATCAATTGGAACGCCGTCATGGCGGAGAAAGCCGGCTACAAACACTTCATGCTCAAAGAGATTCATGAGCAGCCTCGAGCGGTCATCGACACCTTCCGCAGTGCCGTGGATTTGAAGGAGAGGAAGATTGTCCTTCGCGAGTTGCGCCTGGACGGCAATGACCTCAGCCGTATCGAGAAGATCTTTCTGGTAGCTTGCGGGACTTCGTATCATGCGTGCCTGATGGGAAAATACCTCATCGAAGCCATGTGTCGCATTCCAGTAGAGGTGGATCTGGGTTCGGAGTTTCGATATCGTGCGCCGCTGATGGACCATCGGACTCTGCTCATCGTGGTGAGTCAATCGGGGGAGACCGCGGACACGAGGGCCGCGCTTCAGGAGGGATTGGATAGGGGAGCAACCTGTCGAGCGATCGTGAACGTGGTAGGGAGCAGTTTGGCGCGCATGACCGGTGGGGTGATTTACACCCATGCCGGGCCGGAGATTGGGGTTGCCTCGACCAAAGCCTTCACGACCCAGATGATCGCCCTCTACCTGTTCAGCCTGTATTGTGCGGAGAAACTGTGCCGCATAGACCGGGAATCCCTCTCATTCCACATCCAGCAACTGTTTGAGCTCCCAAGAAAACTGGAGGATCTTCTGGCCAAGAGTGGCGAGGTTCTCGGTTGGGCTAAAAAATTCTGCCAGGCTCGGAATTTCCTGTATCTTGGCAGGGGAATTCTGTTTCCCATCGCCTTGGAGGGAGCCCTCAAACTCAAGGAGATTTCTTACATTCATGCGGAGGGGTACGCGGCCGGCGAGATGAAACACGGACCCATTGCATTGATCGACGAGAACATGCCGGTGGTTACGTTGCTGCAGCAAGGGTTCCTTTTTGAGAAGATGCTGAACAATATCCAGGAGGTAAAAGCGCGAGAGGGTCGAATCCTGGCCTTGGTGGAAGGGACAACGGACGAAAGAATTGGCCCCCCCGAGGATCAGATCGTCGTTCCCACAACCTCCAAGTGGCTTGCTCCCGTTCTTTTCACGGTCCCGCTCCAATTGCTTGCGTACCATATTGCGGTATTGAGGGGCACCGATGTAGATCAGCCCAGAAACTTGGCGAAGAGCGTCACTGTCGAGTAGTCTCCTGTTGGGCATTGTGGGGAAATTCAACTTGACTTGTATTTTCATTTTTGACTAGAATGTTTTCGCAGTTCGAAATCTTATGTGATTTTGGATGCTTGGCATATGGTTGCCCTGCGCGGCAGAGGCGCTCGATCCGCCAAGTGCCTCGGAGGGATTCCCTGGATTGAAGCAACAAATAGAAGCGGGATAACCTCGGGAAAGGCTCATCATCTTTATAAATGTCCAGCTCCAGGTTGCGGAGAGAAACAAGAGACAACGCGACGAAAGGGGTGTGTGTAGTCCGCTTTCGAGGCGTGTGGTTGCCCGGATCTTCCAGCTTCCAAAAAGAGGCCGGAATCCACGATGAGTGGGCGGGAGCGGGGGATCTTCCTACTTAGGGTCGCGGGGCAATACCATAAATAATTCTAGGCTGTGAACGAGGTATGCGCGTCATTCCACTGTGAGGAGGGTGGCACTGGAAGGGTGCCGCAGGGATTTGACCGCGAGTACGGGCCCCTGCTGTGTTTGTGATCGATAGAACGTTCTGGAGCCAACAGAAAGACACACGGGAGCCCTCTCTTGGTCTGGTGTGCACGTCATTCGGTGACATGCCTAAAGGACCAACGGGGTTCCCACCTATGTGAATCGGTTCAAGACCGACTGTCGACACGGCATGACGCGGGGGCCTTCTTCAATTTTCTCTCTCCAATCCGCTGCACATTAATACCTCAATGTTTCTTTCCCGGTGAGCTTTTCTTGCGTGTCCTGTACACCACTTGTTGGCGAGAGCCGGAAATGTGACTCTCTTCCTTCCCCGCTAGATCCTTGTGGAGGCATTCTCTCCCCCTGAAGTGCGGCGAGCGGATTGACTCCCAACAATCGAAAGAAGCTGGGGGGACCGACCAATGAAAGGGATATTCATTAGGACGTCTGAGGGGGGAACATGCGCCTATCTAAGCCATACTCCCTTGGATTATGGGATCAATCTGTCACGACGGAAGCCCCGGAATATTGCCCATTCTGCCAAGGCAAACCTCTCGAGAGATTAGCGAATACCTCCCTGTGTGGCGTGATGGGGCGCTAGTGGCCGTCGGAAAGGATCAGGAGATTATGGGCCATGTGTGGAGTGCATTCATTTTGTTGTTGGGTGTAGCCCTCGGAATCGGGATTGGAGTGGCGGTTCGCTATTACTGGCTTGAGAAACGTACCAAAAAGCTTCAGGAGCAAGCAAAAGCCATTGTAAATGAGGCAAGAAAAGAAGCAGAGACGATCAAAAAGGAGGCCATTCTTCAAGCCAAGGACAGTCTCTTCCAGATGAAAGCCGAATTCGAGAAAGAGAGCAAGGAGACGCGCAGAGAACTTCAAAATCTGGAAAAAAGAATCCTTCAGAAAGAGGAGAACCTGGATCGAAAATCCGAAAGCCTCGATAAGCGGGAATCCAATCTCGCCAAAAGAGAAAAATCCATCAGTCAGCTCGAAAAGGAGATCGAAGAAAAAGAAAAGGATCTGGACAGCTTGAGAGATGAGCAAAGAAAGAAGCTGGAGAACCTTTCGGGAATCTCGACCCAGGAAGCCAAAGAAATGCTGGTGCGGTCCATCGAGAATGAAGCGAGACACGAGGCCGCGATTCTCATCAAGAAGATCGAAACAGAAGCCCGGGAGATTGCGGACAGAAAAGCCAAGGATATCATAGCCCTTGCCGTACAACGACTGGCCGGAGATTATGTGGCGGAGAAAACGGTTTCAGTGGTTAATTTGCCCAATGAAGAGATGAAGGGAAGGATCATCGGCAGGGAAGGAAGGAACATTCGAGCCATCGAAGCGACAACGGGGATTGATCTGATCATCGACGACACCCCAGAGGCCGTCATCCTGTCCGGATTCAACCCTATTCGCCGGGAGGTCGCCAGAGTTTCCCTCGAGCGCTTGATCTCCGACGGAAGAATTCATCCAGCCAGGATCGAGGAAATCGTAGAGAAAGTGAACGTCGAGATCGAGAACTCCATCCGCGAAGCTGGAGAGCAAGCTGCCTTTGATGTAGGGGTGCATGGGATTCACCCCGATCTGATCAAGCTGATCGGGAAGTTGAAGTACCGTACGAGTTATGCCCAAAATGTCCTCCAGCATTCCCGTGAAGTCGCTTTCCTTTGCGGGATCATGGCGGCGGAACTGGGGCTCAACGAAAAACAGGCCAAGCGTGCAGGTCTTCTCCATGACATCGGGAAAGCCATGGACCATGAAATGGAGGGTCCCCATGCATCCATCGGGGCTGATCTGGCAAGGAGGTTCGGAGAGGCCCCCGCCATCGTCCACGCCATCGCCGCTCATCATGAGGATATCCCTGCAGAGGACATCCTTGCCGTCCTGGTGCAGGCCGCGGATGCATTGTCCGGGGCCCGGCCCGGGGCCAGGAAAGAGCTCCTGGAAACCTATGTGAAGCGATTGGAGGATCTGGAGAGGATCGCAAATTCATTCCAGGGAATAGGTAAGGCTTACGCCATACAGGCCGGGAGAGAACTGCGCATCATTGTGGAAAGCGAGCAGGTGAGTGATGCAGAAGCTGTTCTCCTAAGCCGAGATATTGCCAAGCGAATCGAGAGCGAGTTGACCTATCCCGGCCAAATCCGGGTGACCGTGATTCGTGAGGTGAGGGCCGTGGAGTACGCCAGATGAAGATTCCGCCCCCTAGGTACGATCCTCCATGAGGGGGCTGGCTCACGAAAGGTCTTGAGTGACGGTGGACAACGTGGTCCCATCCTTCCGGATTTTGCCCGAGGTCGGGAGAACTCCACAAGGTGAACTGGCAGGGTAAGGCCTGTGTCATGTGGAAAGGAGAAAAGGTTTGTCGGCGGAGATGAATGCTTTGGATGTCTTGACCGAGAGAGGGTTTGTGGCTCAGGCCACGGACACGGATGAACTCAGGAAACATCTGGAAAAGCCCGTGACCTGTTATGTCGGATTCGATCCAACGGCGGACAGCCTCCATATCGGCCATCTTGTGCCCATCATGTCCTTGATTCACATGCAGCACGGTGGCCACAGACCCCTGGTTTTGGTTGGCGGAGGAACAGGTCTTGTGGGAGATCCAAGTGGGAAAATGGAAATGCGCCGACTTTTGAGCGATCAAGGGATCCAGGAGAACCTGATGGCCTTGAGGGCTCAGCTGTCAAAGTTCCTGGATTTCTCTGATGGTAAGGCCCTCATGCTCAACAACGCCGACTGGCTGCTTGACATCCGCTACATCGAATTCCTGCGGGATATCGGCAGGCATTTCAGCGTGAATCGGATGCTGGCTGCGGAAAGCTACCGCCAAAGACTGGAAACGGGTCTCAACTTCATCGAGTTCAACTACATGTTGCTCCAGGCCTATGATTACTACTACCTGGCCGAGAACTACGACTGTCTCCTGCAAATGGGGGGCAATGATCAATGGGGCAACATCGTCGCAGGCATTGAACTGATTCGGAGGAAAAGCGGTAATAATGCCCACGCTATCACCTTCCCTCTCATCACCACGGCCTCCGGGGCTAAAATGGGCAAGACGGCTTCAGGGGCGGTCTGGCTGAGTGAGGAGAAGACGAGTCCCTTTGACTTCTTCCAATATTGGGTGAACACGGATGATCGTGATGTGGTGAAATTCCTCAGACTTTACACCCTGCTGCCGCTCTTGGAGATTCGACAAGTGGAGACCCTGGAAGGGCAGGAGTTGAATGCGTGCAAGACCATCCTTGCCTTCGAGGTTACCTCCATCACTCACGGCAAGGAGAAGGCCCTTGCGGCCTATGAAGCTGCTGCCAGCGTTTTCGGCCGTAGAAACCTTCCCCGGGAGTTGCTCCCCTCGAGCTCAGTCCCTCGGGAGGCATCGCGGGATTCTTCAGGAATTCCCTCTACGGAGGTGGAAGTGGTGCGGGTGGAGTCGGGAATCCCGGCCTTCGAACTTCTAGTGGAGGTTGGCTTATGTGATTCCAAAAGTGCGGCTCGACGTCTGATCCAGCAAGGGGGAGCCTACGTCAACGAGGAACGGATTCCCGGCATTGATTTTCTCATAGGATCCAGGCACCTGACACGGGATGGGATCCTTCTCAAGGCGGGGAAGAAAAAGATCCATCGGCTAAGAGTTAAAGATTAAGGCGGTTTCGGAGGAAGCTGAAAAAAAAAGGATCTCTCCATTTCGTTTGTCTCTTGACAACGATCAGGGAAGAGGCTATTTATCCCGGGCTTCGTTGATGAGAGGAACCCTTCCCCATAGTGAGGGGCGAAGTTTCCATGAGGGAATCGGATCAGGAAGGCTGGGACCCCGGTAGCATAGGTGGGGGCTTCCTTGACGAAGATAAAAGACTTTGATACAATTTAGGGCGGTTGTAGAGCCGCGCTGTTCTTTGAAAACTAGATAGTGGGTTTAGGTGCAGGGCCTTTGAAAGAGGAGAGAACTGGAGAGTTTGATCCTGGCTCAGAATAAACGCTGGCGGCGTGCCTAACACATGCAAGTCGGACGAGAA